>CAZFJO010000168.1:2925-8556 GCA_964518915.1 uncultured Saprospiraceae bacterium | reverse complement strand
TAGGATAAATCCCATATATAGATTCTGAATTTAGATCATGCCATTTATCATTCTTAGAAAGGTTAAGTCGACTTACCTGCCCGGATCCTGCGTCCATCGTATAGAACCCAGAACTCCAAGTGCCTATATACAGTTTATGATCTGTATGATGGTGTATCACCCTTATGGATTTTTCTTTTAATGATTCGTCGTAAAAGCGGGTATATTGATGATTGATGAGATTGAACCTTAAGATTGATCCATCACCAGTACCAATCCAGAGTAAAGAATCATTGTATTTATCCGGAGAATGACAGGAAAATAGATTGATTCGTTCTTCACTTACAACTTCTTCATCCATTTTAGGTACGTAGGGATATTGAGTAACAGAATCTCTTTCATGATCATATTGAATCAATCCTTTCCCTTTTATAGATAGCCAATAATTTCCTAAATCATCTAGATAAGACCAGAAAAGCCCATGGCCTTCCAATCCCTCTGAATTATGACTGCCAAATCTTATATTCTTAAATTTTTCAGTCTCTAAGTCTAGAATACTGAGTCCTCCGTTAGCGGTATTCCAGCTGCATATGAATAGTTGATGGGTTTCCGGATTGTAAAGTAAATCATTGATCTCATTGTCCATAATTGACAAGCTATCTGATGGCTTGTGCTTAAAGACTTCCATACGATTTCCATCATATTTACCTAAGCCACTTCTTCCGGCAACCCATAGAAAACCATTTTTATCTATCAAGGCATCATTGATGTATCCTACCTTGGCATTCTTTATGACGATTGGGTTCTGAAAGGATTGATTCGCTTGCGCAAATGTGTTCTTATAAGAAATAAGAACAAGCAACACACATATATAAATGTGTTTTCTCATCTAAAGAATATTGAAAATTAGTCGAAAATAATTTCGGTTATTTATGAGAAACATAGGCTGAGGGCTTTGGCTTGCTCAAGTTATCATTTATGGAAGGAAAGTACTTTAGTTATTGTTGAATTAATTTTAGATGTGGTTGCATTGATTATAGGTTAAACAGGATTTAATCTACACCCTTATCTGAAACTAAGAAAAGAAAGGGAGTCATCCTAAGACGCCCTCCCTTTCACAATTAGGATAAATTTTATACTTCACCGCATGAAGTATAGATGGAATACTTGTTTTGGAAAATTGATTAGTATTCGGAACTCCACTTTTGGAGCAATGGAAAAAAACAGTATTTAGTTTTCATGAAATATGGTATAAAATTAAGTATGAGCTGGATATGTAAATAGAGTAGGATTGCTTAATTTATTAAGTATTATTACCTGTTATTCTAAAAGTAGGAGTGTTTCGGTGGAGAATTATCGCTTTTCGTCGATTGATTCTTTATGGAATTCATTAATGACGGTATATTGCTCGAGTAGTAAAAAATGTACTACCTATTATTGATTAACATGATTTAACTAAATATTACTATGAGAAAAATTCTTCCATTTTTATTCTTTCTGGGTTTATCTATTATTCAAGTGCATGCGCAGACCGCAGATGAGGTTATTGATATGTATTTCGAAACCATCGGTGGAAAAGAGAACATTGCTAAAATAACGAGTTCGATATCTAAGGCTACTGCACAAGCTCAAGGCATGGAACTACCGATAACCATGATGTCTAAAGCACCTAATAAGCAGCGCATGGACATCAACCTTCAAGGAAGAGAAATCACTCAGATGTCCTTCGATGGTTCAGTGGGATGGGGTACAAATTTTATGACCATGGAAGCAGAAGCATGGGATTCTGAAACTTCTGCTGTAACAGGAAATACTATGTCATACCCAGATCCCTTTCTTGATTATAGCAGCAAGGGATGGAAAGCAACAATAGAAGGTGAAGAAGAAATAGAAGGCGTGCCTTGTCATAAATTGAAATTGCATAGAGGTATGGTTACCGTAGGGGGAGAAGAGAAAGACGATTTTTCTATCTACTTTATGGATAAAGAAAATGGTGTGATCATCATGCAGCGAGACATCTCCCTTACAGGACCGCAGAAAGGAATGACAACAGAAACGTTTTACAGCGATTACGATGAAGTAGAAGGTATGTTCTTCCCGATGACCATTACCGCTAAGTCTAATGGTATGGAAGTTTTCAGTGCTAAGATTACTTCTATGGAACTCAATGCAGAGATAGACGATGCTAAGTTCGCAATGCCAAAAAAATAATTATAGATGTAGTCAATATTGAAAGGATGTGCCGACTGTGCATCCTTTCTCTATTTATTTAAATGAGACTTACTTTAAGATCGGACTCCCACCTGTCGATCACCCATTTATTACCATAACCATCTTTTACAACTGTTAATGATGCATAAAAAACTATACTCAACCATAGGCCTCTTCCTCGGTCTTATGATCACCCTTTCAGCTCAGGAAATGAATATTAAAAGCGATGCCCTATTCGGTTCGATGCGAGCTCGTCACCTAGGTCCAGCCCTTATGTCTGGTCGGGTTATCGATTTAGAAGTACATCCACAGAATGGAAGCATCTTCTACGTAGGATCCGCTGGTGGTGGAGTATGGAAAACCATAGATGGTGGCATATCCTTTACTCCGATATTCGATGATCATATCCAATCCATCGGACAAGTACAACTAGATCCTCAAGACCCAGATAATAAGATATGGGTAGGGACCGGTGAAATCTGGACTAGAAACTCAGTTTCTGTAGGAGACGGCTTATACCATTCTACCGATGGTGGTCAGAGTTGGAAGAAAAAAGGATTTGAAAATTCTGAACGCATCAGTGCCATAGAGATTCATCCAGAAAATAGCAATATAATGTACGTCGGTGTGCTGGGAAACCTATGGGGTGATAGCGATGAAAGAGGCGTATACAAGTCTACCGATGGAGGAGAGACATGGGCACAGATAAAGCACATCAATGCGACTACCGGTTGTTCTGACTTGGTTATGGATCCTAGTAATCCAGATATATTGTATGCGAGCTTCTGGGAATTTAGAAGAACAGGGTATTCCTTCAGCTCTGGAGGAGCGCATTCTGCGCTGTATAAGTCAACCGATGGAGGGGCAAGCTGGAATAAAATCCATAATGGATTCCCGGCAGGTAAGTTGGGAAGAATAGCAGTGTCAGTCGCGCCTTCTAATTCTAATATTCTCTACTCCGTTCTCGAAACAGAAGAGAAAGATGATAATGGGTTATATAGGTCCGATGATGGAGGACAGAACTGGACACATCTTAATGGAAACTTCGAGTTGACAGTAAGGCCATTCTATTTCTCTAGAATAGTCGTTGACCCTAAGAATCCTGACATTGTACTTAAAGCTGGATTGTTCGGCTCTATCTCTAAGGATGGAGGGAAGACCTTCAGACCATTGACAGATGGAAGTGTTCATCCGGATATCCATGATTTCGTATTTGATCCAGATGATTCTGATGTTGTCTATCTGGCTTGTGATGGTGGCGTATACAGATCCTATAATGGAGGTGATGGATGGGTCTTTAGTGAAGATCTTCCTTTATCACAGTTCTACCATGTAACGGTAGATGATTCAGATCCATATAAGGTGTTCGGAGGATTGCAAGACAATGGCTCATGGGTCGGTGTATCAGAAAGCCCGGGAGGCATCAATGCTGCCGACTGGATAAGTGTAGGAGCGGGAGATGGATTCCGTGTTTACCCACACCCAGGCAATTCAGATGTCGTGTATTCTGAGATGCAAGGCGCGGAAGGAATCTGGAGGGTAGACATCGCTAATCAGCAAGATAAGACAGTAAAGCCTTACCGTGAAGCGGGAGATCCTAAGTTGCGGTACAATTGGAATGCGGCGATTACAACCAGTATGCACAATAATGAAGTGCTGATGGTGGGGTCTCAATTTGTGCATTTGTCGGAAGACAGTGGAGAAACCTGGAGAAAAATATCACCAGACTTAACGACCAATGACCCTGCTAAACAGAATCAATCTGAAAGTGGAGGATTAAGTGTCGACAACTCTGGTGCTGAAAACCACTGTACCATATTTACCATCGGAGAATCGCCGATTGATGGCAATATCATCTGGGTAGGTACCGATGATGGAAATGTGCAAGTAACTATGGATAGAGGAAAAAACTGGAAGAATGTTACAGGTAACTTAACTGGGCTTCCTAAAAATACGTGGACCTATCACATCGAACCTAGCTTTCACGATAAGATGACGGCTTATGCGGTATTCGATGGTCATACGCAGAACGACATGAAACCCTATATCTATAAGACCACAGATGGAGGATCTACCTGGGTGAGCATTGCTACGGATGAGATAGAAATGTTTGCGAGAAGCATACAAGAAGACCCAGTCAATCCTAACCTATTGTACCTAGGGACAGAGACTGGATTATATGTATCTGTCAACGGTGGTCAGAATTGGTCATTGTTCGACAACAATATGCCTAGAGTTGCTGTCCATCATGTAACGATTCAGCCGAGGGAAAATGCCTTGGTTTTAGGTACCCATGGGCGAGGAATCATCGTAATTGATGACATCAGTGCCTTACGAGAAGTTACACCTGAAGTGATAGAAAAGGATGTTCATTTTTTCAACCATGGTCCACAAGTGGTTTCTGATGGAGGGACATTCGGTAATAGTTTTCTCAGTGGAGAATTCGTCGGGGCTAATCCATCCACTCTGGCTAAGATTACGTATTACCTGAAAAAGCGCCATACGTTCGGTAAGATGAGGCTAGAGATACTCGATGATAACGGAGAAGTGATTGCGGACTTGTCCCCTGGGAAGCGCAAGGGCATCAATACCGTATACTGGAATTATAGATACCAACTTCCTAAAATGGCCAAGGCTAAGACACTTGCATTCGGAGGATTGACCGCACCTGAATATGAACCAGGAACGTACCAGGTTAGATTGACGAAAGGAAAGAAAGAGTATACCTCTAGCATTACCCTTCAGTACAATGAGAAGTCTGCCTTCACACCTGTCGAGCGTAAGAAGCGTTTCGATATCGTGATGGACATGTACAACATGAATGAAGACCTCGCTTTCATGGTCGATAAGATGGATATGGTTTATGATCAATCGATGAAGCTTCAAGCAGAAAATCCAGACGGCAAGGGAGTAAAAGAACTTCGTTCGCTGGCATCTGATATCAATAGCCTGAAAGAAACATTGGTTGTAACTACGGGTGATAATTATGTAGGTGCAGCAGAACCACAATTAAGAGAAAAGATGGCTTCCTTATATTCAGAAGTAACAGGATATAGAGGTAAACCATCAGGCGCTCAGCTTAAGAAGCTTGCTGATTTTAAGGCCCAGATGCTCAAGGCAAATCGCCAACTGGACAAGTTGATGAGTAGGGTAGCATCTATTAATTCTGTGTTGAAAAGCAGTAATTTAGCTCCTATAGAATTCAGAGACAAGGAAACTTTTCTGAAGGCAGATTAAGTTGCTTTATAAAAAGAATAGAAAAGGGTTATGTACGATGTATGTAACCTTTTTTTAATTAGAAAATGTGTAGATAGAGCATGTTTCTGTCGTTAAGTGTCGGTACACATCGAGAAAAGGTTATTTAAGATTTCGGATTTTCGACAGAGCAGCAACCCTGGATGTAACATCTAGTTTTAGATAGCAATTTCTCAGGTGACTCTT
>CAZFJO010000168.1:0-2825 GCA_964518915.1 uncultured Saprospiraceae bacterium | reverse complement strand
CAGCAACCCTGGATGTAACATCTAGTTTTAGATAGCAATTTCTCAGGTGACTCTTAACCGTATTTAAACTTATTTTGAGTTTCTCAGAAATCTCTTGGTTGTTTTTTCCTAAGTGAATTTCATACAGCAGGGAATATTCTCTATGCGTAATCTTGTTGAGTATTTTTTGGTTAATTTCCTCTATTAATGGGAATCCTTTACCCTTGAATTGATTCCAGTTTTGTAAGGTGATTTCAATGGTATTATGGATGTCTGTTTTCTTAAATGGCTTAGTTATATAAGCCATGGGTTTCGTCTGTCTAGCTGCTTTAAGGGTCTTCGGATCTGAGTAGGAACTTAAATATATAATGGGTAGTTTAAAATGGTCATTGATGTATCCGGCAATCTCAATGCCATCAATTTCGCTTTCAAGATTTATGTCTAGCAGGACAAGGTCTATGTTTTCAGTTTTTAACTTCTGTAGTGCATCACCTGGACCGTATGCAGGTTCAAGGGTATGATACCCAAATGATCTGCACATTTCTGCTAAATCCTCGGCGATCATAACTTCGTCTTCTACTATAAGAATGGTAACCATGCTATTGATTGTTTTTCTTCTTAACCTGATCTTCTTCTTCCTCCTTGTTTTCTGGGAATAGTGAATCAATCATAAGCAATTCTTGATGAAACATATCCAAAATTTCACTTGTATTCTTATTCATAGGAGTGATCATTTCCTCTTTTGTTAAGAGCTTTAAAATGTTCGCTTCTTTTTCGATTACTTAGGCTCTTTTATAATTTCTAATTATTATTTCGATGTGTACACCTTTATGCCTCGAGATATTTAAACCTCCTTCTAGTATTCTTGTAAAGGATTTTATCCCTTTACAATGAATCCAGGTTTTAAATCCTTGCTTTCTCATCCCATACCATTATCTCAAGCCAGATGATAAAATAACAATTCTCTTGCTAATCAACAATATGACAAATGTAAGCCTTACAATAACTATTATTCTCACACTTTAGAGTGAGGTTTCGCAATCGTTAGACACGTTGAATTTTTATGGATAGTCGCAATAAGCGATTATCTTTATTCTAAGGAAATTACAACCTAGCTTTAAAGCGCTTCTATACCATGAGTACGGCACAACCATCTAAAAATTTAATGAAAACCTACTGGCATATGCTTGTACGTAGTCCTGCCTGGCCATGGATTCAGAAATCGGTGGTGCTTGTTGCGTTCTCCCTTGTGGTAAATCATATTGCTGCCAGGGATAACTTTCTCGATGGTGCATCGTATAGATTCCCTTTGGAGGGTTTTCTGTTTACAATTGTTTTCTGTTTTGTGGTTGGAATTATAGCCGATATCAATTTTAAGTCTTACAAGAAGAAGTATTTTTCTAAGAAAGTAGAAGCAAGCTCGATCTTCAGGTTTCTGGCTTCTACCATGGGGTATGTTTCTATCTTCTATATTCCAGTCAATATTATTGTAGAATTAGCGATTGGTGGACAGGTTAATTTCTATTTTGTATTTATTGGCTTGGTCATTACCTTATTAATATGCACCATATTCGTCAGTATCTTATATGCTAAAGACCTTTACAACCTATATAAGATATCGATCAAGGATGCTGAAATTACCATAGATAGTGGTGCGAAAACAACGAAGGTTTCCTATGAAAACATTCTGTGCTTTTATACAGAAAACAAAATCGTCTATACCATAAAAAAAGACGGTTCTACCATCATCACCGATTTTACCTTGAATGACCTCGAAGAAGCCATCAATGATCAGTTGTTTTTTAGAGCCAATCGGAAAATCATCATCAATAAAGATGCGGTGGGCGAGGTAGAAAAAATTGAAAATGGCAAGCTGGTGGTCCGGTTAAAAAAAGTCATTGAAAACGATAAGATTTCAGAAATCAACATCAGTCGGTATAAGCGGAAGTCCTTTCTAGAGTGGTTTCAATAAATGCAGCTAAAAAACACCGACTATTCAGCTACGAATATGCGACCATTCGGTAAAACCGTGTTGATTTAGAGGGTTTTACCCTGATTTTGTTCATTGTTTTGTATAGAAATAAAATCATAAAACATGAACAACATTACGCTGAGACAGACACTGATTCCATCCATTTCCATGGCCATTATCTGCTTTATATGGTTTGGACCCATCAACTTAAGCTATTTTACGAATGTCCTCATTTCTATATTCATCTTCATTGCTAACTACATAGAATACGCTGGAAAACCATTTTCACCCTTGGGCTTTCAGCGGGATAAGTTCACAGTTAAAAACATCTTGGTATACCCACCGTTGATTGCGCTGGGACTCTTTGTTTTTTATGTCTTTGCCTTGGTTCCAGGGGTGACCTGGCTGACAGGGTCGCCTATAGATTATTCGAGTTTCGATGAATTGAAGGGGAATCTTCCAGCTTGCCTAGTTGCCTTGGTTGTGGTGTGGGCTTCGGCTGGCTTCGGGGAAGAAATCATCTTCCGCGGTTATTTTATGCGGCAGTTTGTAAAGTTTTTCGGAGAAAGTAAGGTCAGCATTGCGCTTAACATTATCCTGCTGAATTGCTTCTTCGGTTTTATGCATGGTTATCAAGGCATAACTGGACAGCTTGTTGCCGGTACCGTCGGAGCACTTTTAGCCTTGATTTTTTACTTACGCAAATACGACTTGTGGTTTGTCATTGCTGTGCATGGCTTTTTTGATACCATAGCCCTTACTTGTGTTTACTTTGGATTGACGTAACGGTACAGTTTCATTTGCAGAAGCGGGATAAGAATCCAGGGCTAAGTGAACAGCCTGCTTATCCTTGCTTGTGCCACTAGACTGCAAT
>CAZFJO010000167.1:6465-8563 GCA_964518915.1 uncultured Saprospiraceae bacterium | reverse complement strand
CATATCCACAGTGCTTATTATTATTACTATAATTTATAAAAATATTATTTATAATAAATATAGACCGTTAGTAACTATCCTGGATATGGATAAAATCAAACTCTCAACTATCTTTGTGCCGAAGGATAAAAAGATTTTATGAAAATCAATCGATGGGTTAAATGGTGGCTTCTTGTGGGACTGGGTATGTTGTTCGTACAGGTTATCGTCGGAGGAATCACACGGATTACAGGATCTGGATTATCGATCACCGAGTGGGATATTGTAACGGGAAGTGTACCTCCTATGACGGAAGCAGATTGGGATTCCGAATTTGAATTATATAAAACGACTCCGCAGTATAGAGAAATCAATGAGGGAATGGAGATGGGTTCTATATTTTCTGGAGGAACCTTTAAATTTATTTATTTCTGGGAATGGATACATAGGTTCTGGGCTAGGATTATGGGGTTTGTATTTTTATTTCCCTTGATTTTCTTCATGTATAAGAAATGGGTTGATAAGAAAATATTGAAGGATTTAGGAGTGGTTTTTCTTCTGGCAGCGTTAGCAGCAAGTTTCGGATGGATTATGGTGGCAAGTGGGTTGATTGAAAGACCCTGGGTTAACGCCTATAAACTCGCAATGCACCTCTCAATAGCGTTTGCTGTGTATGGTTATCTACAGTGGACATATCTTAAGGCAATACATACCGTTTCTATAGAAGTTAGTGGAGTAGGAGTAGCTACTAGAAAATGGTCGATATTCTTTGGGATATTTTTGGTTCTTCAGATTTTTCTAGGTGGGGTTATGTCAGGGATGAAAGCTGGAGTTTTTTATCCTACATGGCCGGATATGAATGGTACATTTATTCCACAATTGATTTTCGACAGTTCTCAGTGGAGTGTTGATAATTTCAATAATTATGATAAAAATCTGTTTGTGCCGGCATTGATTCATGTATTACATAGATCTACGGCCTATATCCTTTTTATTGTAGGCGTGTTATTGATGCTAAGAGTATATAAACTACATAGAAACAGTATTGTATATAAACCTATGATTATTGTTAAAATGGTGTTGATATCTCAAGTGGTGCTCGGAATTGTGACTGTGATTAATTGTAAAACAGAGATACCGTTACTATGGGGAGTATTGCATCAAGCTTTTGCATTGGTCTTGTTAACTGCATATCTGAATTATATATTTAGGTTAAGAAGAGTTTAGATACGTATGAATAGAAACGTTCTATTATTTTAGCGTTTTACTTTAGTTATAAAAGTTTCTAATTGTGTTAATAGATATAAAAGAAGAGGGAAAGTTTAAATACATAGAAACTGGGGGTGACCATCCTCCGTTGCTTCTATTGCATGGGCTTATGGGAGCTTTGAGTAACTTTAAAGGTATACTTAGTGAATTTTCTAAATCCTATAATGTACTGGTTCCGATGTTACCTATTTTCGATCTGCCTATGTTAGATCTAAATGTTATGGGGTTAGTGGATTATGTAGACGAGTTTATTCAATATAAGAAGTTTGATAAGGTACATGTATTGGGAAATTCTTTAGGAGGGCATATAGGTCAGTTGTATACTTTAGACAACTTAGATAAGGTTTCTTCTCTTACGTTGACTGGAAGTTCTGGATTATTCGAATCTGCCTTTGGTAATAGTTTTCCTAAGCGAGGAAACAGGGAATACATTCAGATGAAAGTAGAAAGTGTTTTTTACAATAAGAGTGTAGCAGATAAGGAACTGGTAGATGAAGTGTTTTCCACCGTTAATGATCGTCTGAAGGCATTAAGGATAGTTAAAACGGCTAAATCTGCTGTTCGTCATAATCTAGGGGATAAACTTCATGCCTTAAATGTACCTGTACTCCTTATATGGGGTGAAGAGGATGAAGTTACACCTGCATGGGTAGGGGAGAAGTTTCACGATCTTCTACCTAACTCTGAACTTCATATCATGGAGAAATGTGGTCATGCTCCTATGATGGAGTATCCTAAGGAATTTAATGATATACTATCTGACTTCTTATTACGTGTCGAGAATCTTGATTCTGTCTCATAGTTCCACGTGGAACCTTCAATTTATTAGTACTATCTTCAATACTCTAGT
>CAZFJO010000167.1:3026-6365 GCA_964518915.1 uncultured Saprospiraceae bacterium | reverse complement strand
AAAAAAGGCGTCTAGAATTCTAGACGCCTTTTTTATTATCTGTAGGTATATTACTAAGGCCTGATTACTTTTTTAGCCTTTCTGTCTCTCTGCATAGGATTATCCCTAGTCTGTTTTCTGTTTTTAAATAAATCGAATCTGTCTACCTCTTGTCTCGGTGGATAGAAATTATCCGAAGTATCTGTATCTGCAGTTTCTAAGAATGGATCTAAGTGTACGCTGACAACTTTCTTATCGGTTAAAACGACTTTACTAACTTCTTCTGCATCCATCCTCCATATTTCTGCTGGGATTCTGAATACCTCTGTAGTTCCATCTTCATAGGTAAACTCATAGATTATCGGCATAGGAATACCGCCTTTGTTTTTGAATTTAATCTCATTGGCATATTGCCCAGCTTGTAGCAATTCCTTCTGATTCTCCGATAGAGAGGACATCAGGCTGTTATACTCTTCTACATCTAGTGCATTATAATCGAGTGGATCATAATTAGAATAGAAATCTACAAGCGATGGATCTTCTTCTTCATAAGTCTTATTGATTGATTCTCTATTCCTTATTGCACTGATATTCTCTCCATCTCTAACTCTTCTTGCCTTAGCTTCTTCACTTTCCACCTTAGGGTCTTGAGTATTCAATGTGAATGGCTTAAAGCTCGATATGGCTAGATCAACATTGTCATTGGTGAAAAACCAAGACCTCCAGAACCAATCAAGATCTACAGCAGATGCATCTTCCAATGTACGGAAGAAATCAGCCGGTGTAGGAGATTTAAACTTCCATCTATTGGCGTATTCCTTGAATGCATAGTCAAATAGCTCTCTACCCATAACCGTTTCTCTTAAGATGTTAAGTGCAGTCGCTGGTTTAGCATATGCATTGGCACCGAATTGGAATATACTTTCACTATTAGTCATTATCGGACTGATGCGACTTTTATCTCCTCCCATGTATCCAGTTATCTTGTCTGCTGGCCCTCTTCTTACAGGATAATTCCTACCCCATTGTACTTCAGTAAGGTATTGTAAGAATGTATTCAATCCTTCATCCATCCACGTCCATTGTCTCTCATCTGAGTTTACAATCATAGGAAACCAGTTGTGACCTACTTCATGGATTATAACACCTATATGTCCATATTTCATACGTTGTGAATATGTGTCATCAGACTCACATCTACCATAATTAAAACATATCATAGGATATTCCATACCCATAGATCCATCTATAGACCAAGCAACTGGATAAGGATAATCGAAGGTGTAATGAGAATACCACTTAATGGTGTGTGCAACAGCTTTAGTACTGTACTGTGACCATAGACAATCTCCTTCTTTTACCCACATCGATTGAGCCATTACTGTTCTGCCATCAGACATAGGTACGCCCAGCGCATCCCATATAAACCTTCTCGACGAGGCAAATGCGAAATCCCTTACATTATCTGCCTTGAATTTCCATGTTTTCGTTTTATCTGACTTAGTCTTCATTCTTTCTTCTGCTTCATCTAAAGAAGCAATTATAACAGGTTGTACTGTTTCAGACTTAGCTTGATTCCATCTTTTCTTTTGTTCCTTACTTAGAACCTTGTCTGGGTTAAGTAAATTACCAGATGCAGAAACCAAGTGATCTGCAGGAGATGTTATTTCTACTTCGTAATCCCCGAAGATTAGAGCAAACTCTCCCCTTCCTAGGAATTGCTTGTTCTGCCATCCTTCTACATCATTATAGCTACACATCCTAGGAAAGAATTGTGCAATAACATAGACATTGTTATCGTCGTCTTCGAAATGCTCGTACCCTGACCTACCTCTATCCTTAGATGTATCATTGATATTGTACCACCATTTTATACTGAATTGAGTCTGACCACCTGGCTGTAATGTAGTAGGTAGATCTATCCTCATCATCGTTTTATTGATGATATACTTCATAGGACGACCACTAGCATCTTTAACATGTTCTATTTTAAAGCCACCATCGAATTCATAAGCCATAGCTTCTATTGATCGCATACTGGTCCTATTAGAGAATTCTTGAGTTCTTATCTTTTTAGAATCACTGTCCATGGCCCTCACATTCTGATCTAGTTGTACCCATACATAGTTAAGAGCATCAGGAGAGTTATTATGATAAGTGATTGTTTCGTCACCATATAGCCGTTGGTTTTCATCATCGAGCCTTAATTTCATTTTGTAATCTGCTCTCTGCTGCCAGTATTCGCTTCCAGGAGCGCCGCTTGCAGTTCTGTAACTATTGGGTGTAGGAAGTTCATCGTACAATTGTCTGAACTTGTTATTATTGATATTCTCTTGTCCGATCAATGAGAATGTCATCATCACCAAAACTAGTGATAGGAGGTTTTTCATAGTATTCGTTACTTGTATTATTAATTAATGAGAAATAAGGTAGCTAAAATAAAACTCCTCCATTACCATTTAGCAATGCAGGCTTGCGTTAAGAAAACATTAAAGAGATAAGGTCTGGATTAGGAATTGTAATGTTTAATTGCTAGATCTACTGAATTGTGTTTTTCTAGCAGTATGGTTGCTTCATTACTGGAGATGTTGAGTTCATCCATTATAAAACGGATACCTCTGTCTATCAATTTATTATTAGACAGTTGCATATTGATCATTTTATTGCCTTTAACCCTTTCCATTTTTATCATAAGAGCCGTTGAAATCATATTAAGAACGAGTTTCTGCGATGTCCCACTTTTCATTCTTGTACTTCCAGTAACGAATTCAGGACCTACATTTATTTCTATGGGAAATTCACAAGCTATGCTAAGGGGCGATCCTGGATTATTAGTAATACAACCTGTAAGGAGGCCCTCTGATCGAGACTTATTGATTCCTCCTAATACATAAGGTGTTGTCCCTGATGCTGCAATACCTATTACGAAATCATTGCTGGTGATGTTGTATTGCAATAAATCCAACCATGCTTGTTCTGTATTGTCTTCGGCAAACTCAACCGATTTACGAATTGCGCTGTCCCCTCCGGCAATCAACCCTATAACCCTATCATGTGGGTAACCATAAGTGGGAGGAATTTCCGACGCATCTAGAATACCTAGTCTCCCAGAAGTACCCGCTCCTATATAAAATAAGCGACCTCCAGATTGAAAACAAGGAATCAGAGATTTTAATAATATCTCAATCTGAGGAATTATGGCCTCAATGGCTGTTGCTACTTTATGATCTTCTCTATTCATATTAAAGAGAAGATCTTGAACACTCATTTTCTCTAGATCTGTATATAGGGATGCCGTTTCTGTAATTTTTTTCATGGATGTTTCATTCTTTTATAAGGATACCTTTCTGTCTATTTTAA
>CAZFJO010000167.1:0-2926 GCA_964518915.1 uncultured Saprospiraceae bacterium | reverse complement strand
GTTTTTAACCTTGCAGAAAGAAAACCAGTACGTAGTACGACTTCATGGAGGTTTTGTGACTTTGAATCGCCTTATAACTGTAGTTATATAATTCATTATATTTAATTATATGAAGAAGAGTGAGACATTTCGAGTTCTAGGCTTGATGTCTGGTACATCACTAGATGGTCTGGATATGTCCTATGCAGTTTATCGCCGAGCATCTGGTAAGTGGACTTATAAGCTAGAAAAAGCAGTTTTTATTCCTTATGAAGTTGACATGATTTCTATGCTTAGAAATGCAATTCATTTTTCTGCGCAAGAATTGCTACAACTACATGTTGATTATGGAAAATGGCTAGGAATAAAATGTCAAGATGTAATCCAAGACAATAAGTGGGAAGTTGATTTTATTTCTTCCCATGGTCATACAGTTTTTCACCAGCCAGATAAGGGACTTACTTTCCAAGCTGGTTCACTTCAGCATATTTTTAATGTAGTAAAAACCCCTATAATCGGAGACTTTAGGACTATGGATGTTGCTAAAGGTGGACAAGGTGCTCCCTTAGTACCGATAGGAGACAAAACCTTGTTCTCGGAATATGACATCTGTGTAAATCTCGGAGGTATCAGTAATCTTTCTTATGATTTTCAGGGAAATAGACTTGCCTATGATGTAGGCGCCTGCAATATGCTACTGAGCTATATTCTTAAAGATTCTGAACAAGATTATGACGATAAAGGAGCGATTTCCAGACGAGGAAGAATAATACAGGGATTTTATGACGCATTAAACGATCTAGCCTATTTTTCGACCTCCCCACCTAAGTCGACTGGTTATGAATGGTTCAGAAAAGAAGTTGAACCTATCGTGGATAACTATAGGTCAAGTTCATTAGAAGACTTACTTCATACAGCCGTAAAGCACATTTCTTATCAACTTTCACGAGCATTTGCGCAAGCGAAAAACGAAGGCCAGGTATTACTTACTGGAGGAGGAGCTAAAAATGATTTTCTCATGGAAGCACTTCGCACACAATGCGGAAAAGATCTAGAGGTGGTTGTTCCAGAAATGGATCTTGTCGATTTTAAAGAGGCACTTATATTCGGGTTGATGGGAGCCATGCGATGGGTAGGTGAAGATAATGTAATTGCTTCTGTAACCGGAGCTTCATCAGATTCTTGCTCTGGTGTAATTATTAATTAAAAAGCCAAGTTATTTTATCTAAGAGAAACCTTATACCTAATCTGCGTATTCCACTCGCCGAAGACTTCAGATTCTCTTCCTTGTAAGAACCTAGCGTTGTATATATAGCTAGAATTCATAGATAAAACATGGCCATTGGGTAAAGTATATTGACACGATAGATGAGGCCTTACCATAGATCGCAACAGTTGTTCTTCGTCTCGGAAATTGATATAGGAAAGACCTATTTTAGATCTCAGTTTTTGTTTTATAGTATATGAAGCAGAGAGGCTAGGTGATATCGTCTGAATATCCTGGATATTATTCTGGAAAGCGTAATAACTTACACTTGATTGAAAACTAAAAGATGGATTAACAGGGTGATTATACATCACTTGACCTTGAAAATTGCTGTTTTCTTGGTCTGCAATAATGGCATCGTTTTCTATGGCTGATGAAGTGCTGCGGCTGCCTACAATACTAAGGCTTTTACCAGAAGAATGCAGATACTGATATTGCAGATTAATGCTCTGATTAACCAGTGATAAAGTAATGGAATCTAGGTCTATAATAGGTAGGGTATAAGAACGAATCTTCTGTGTAGATTGTAGATTGCTCCACGTGAAACTCAATTTCTGTTTATCAGATATAGCATAATTACCGTACAATCTACCGACTATACGCCGCAGCGTGTTTCTTTCAAGGTCTGAGATGTTGTTATTCTGGACACCCACTTCTGCAGATATTGATAAACGATCAGTGGGCTTTAGACTACCACCCATTGATATTCTATCGAGGTCATTATTAATGAACAACGCGCCGAGTGATTCATACCCTGGATCTATCCGCTCGTGTTTAAGAAAGAAATTTCCTTTCTTAAAATCGAACCAGGCAGAAGTTTTTAATGCCTTATTGGCCTCAAAAGAGGTTCTGCGATTTATCAACCCATATAAATTATTAAAGGAATTATCATCTATTCTATCTGCATCCACATCTCTATTAATGGCACTAAGGGCATATTCCCATTCTAATCTGAGAATAGATCCTAGGTTTTTCTTACCAGTGATGCTTGCAACGATGTTTTCTTTTCTAAATAAACCATCCTCCACTAGAGATAAACCACTCCTGTTTCCATCCCGGGCTGAAAAAACGTTCAGGTAGAGCTCATTTCCACTGTTTTGGTATCCTAAACTTATACCATAAGCATTGCGTTGATAACTTGCATCTAAATTTTGGCGAGCACCCATATCGATTACTTGCGCCCGTCTAAGTCTCCCGTACATCGATGAAAACCGCCATGATCCAGGCTTTAACTCCAGGCCTAATCCGTTGAATGAATGTCCTGCAAGAGAGTAATCAGAAAATTTCATATTTCTAAAACCAATATGCCCCGTGATCCACTTATAAGAAGGGCTTATTCCTAGTAGAGCATAATTAGGAATCTTTACTTCTGGTAAGTTGAGATTATATATTGTTCGTTGATCTGCATAGTTTATGTTAATGCCTGTTTTTACTCCATATGCTTCTACCCACAACGAACCATCTATGCGATAATTAAAAGGGTCTTGACGCCTACTCATTCCAGAATAAAAATTAATCTGAGAGCTGGCTTGAATATTTCCACGGACAGAATAATTAGTCGACGATTTTTCTTGACTAATTCCGCTTTCGCAAATGCACAACGCAATAAAAAATAATAGTATAACCCTCACCCTTGATAATTGTAAGGATAAGATAGTAAACAATTTAAATCTCTTACTA
>CAZFJO010000166.1:0-8623 GCA_964518915.1 uncultured Saprospiraceae bacterium | reverse complement strand
ACACACTAGCTGATCGAAAGACCAACGAAGTAAAATACTATGATCAAGAGAACTTCAGTCCTTATGTTATGCGGGTTGATAGAATGGACGCTCTAGGAGGATGGATAGGTACAGCCTCTAATCTAGTAAGTTTCCTGACAGCAATAGATGGAAGAAATGGGAAAGCCGATGTATTGTCGACAAGTGCAAGGAGACAGACATTTTTCGATCAAGATTGGACCTTCTTCGGTTCTCTCCCTGGAACCTCAAGTTGCGTAACAAGATTAAGCGATGGTAACGGTTTTGCAGCAATCGCTAATACCCGTACACGGATAGTCAGTGAAGTGCTAAATGCCATGAATGATGCATTATTGACAGAAGTAAATAATCGCAATGTATGGCCTTCTTACGACCTATTTCAGTAATTAGCATCAACACGATAAGGAATGGAGTTGAGTAATCATCTCCATTTTTTTTTGTTGTACCCTCGACGATCTAGGTTATAAAACTACTGAATAGTGCTAGAATAAAATATCTTGTGTATCACACTTACATGATGATATGAAAGAGATATACCTAGACGGGACAAGAGGACAGATAGAAGCGCTCATTGCTTTAAATATATCTGGAAAAATACACATGACTAATCTCTTGAAATACGCAACCCTTGAGGACCAGAATGTAGATGGTAAGAAGGCATACGATACCTATATTAAGGCAGCGACACCCTTTATTCAATCTGCTGATGCTAAAATGATTTACGGCGGTGATTACAGCCTTACGATTATCGGTCCAGAAGGAGACAGAGAATGGGATAAAATATTAATTGTAGAGTATCCTTCTGTGCAAGCTTTCTTAAAAATGGTTACAGCTCCTGATTACCCCAGTGAGCTTAGGAAGAAAGCGCTTCAGGATTCAAGGTTGTTTATATCCATTCCTGAACAAGAATAAAGAAACCTCTTATGAAGGCGATAATCTGTAAAACACTGGGTCTGCCAGAAAAATTAGAATACGATAATTTCGATCTAGGAGAACTAGGAGGAGGACAAGTCCACATCAAGGTAAATGCTTGTAGTGTCAACTTTCCAGACACCTTAATCATACAAGGAAAATACCAATTTAAGCCAGAATTGCCGTTCATCCCTGGTAGCGATATAGCTGGCGAGGTATTACGCATCGGAGAAAAAGTAAAACATTTTAAGCCAGGAGATCGGGTTTTCGGTTTTACGATGACCGGCGGTTATGCAGAAGAAGCTTATGTGGACGCTAAGACCATCTTCCCTACCCCAGATGGAATGGATGATGTAATTGCTTCGTCGTTTTTACTGGCTTATGGTACATCCTATCATGCACTGAAGGATCGCGCACAATTACAATCAGAAGAAGTACTTTTAGTTTTAGGTGCCTCTGGAGGTGTCGGACTGGCTGCTGTACAATTAGGCAAGGCGATGGGCGCTCAAGTGATTGCCGCAACATCAAGCAAGACGAAAAACGAGTTATGCCTGAAGTATGGAGCAGACCATGTAATCAATTATAGTCAAGAAGACCTCCGAGGAAGGATAAAAGAAATTACAGGCGGAAAGGGGATAGACGTTGTCTATGATCCAGTAGGAGGCGACTATTCTGAAGCAGCACTGCGGTCGCTTGCATGGAACGGGAGACACTTAGTCGTAGGCTTCGCGACGGGTGAAATTCCTAAAATCCCGCTTAACTTGCCCCTATTGAAGAGTTGCCAAGTTGTAGGTGTCTTTTGGGGAAGCTTTGCGCAAAAATTTCCTGGCCAAAACATGAAAAACAGCATCGAACTCATGCAGATGTTGGATAAAGGATTGATTAACCCTCATATCCATAAGGTATACCCATTAGAAAATGCAGCTGCTGCTCTTGAAGAAATGATGGGTCGCCAAGTAATGGGCAAGGTCGTTGTAAGTGCGGTACATGGATAGGACTACTGGCGCATTTGCGTAAGCGAAAAACTACTGGCGATTATCATTACGCCTCCTACAATCATCCTTATGCTCATCGACTCACCCAAGAAGAAAACACCGATCAAGATGGCACTTACTACTTCTAGGTACATCAAGGAAGAAGCCATGGTAGCTGGCAGTATTTTAAGCCCATAGAAAAACAAACTAAATATAACGATGCCTACTAAGAAGGCGTAGAACACAGCAATACTTAAGTGGCTTGTTTCTATACTCGGAAAGTCTAAAATAAAGAAAGGAAGGAAAATAAATGCCCCTACTAAATTCTGAAAAAAGATCAATTCATTGCGGTGGTAATTATCCGATTCAGACTTAAAAATGATTACAGTTATCGAGTACCCAAGTGCTGCTCCCACTGCAGCCACCATACCTATGAAATCTCTATCTTCAAAGGAAAAAGACTTTTCAGAATAGATTACAACCAATCCCACAAATGCGGATAAGAGAAGGAGCATGTGCTTCAGAGAGACTTTCTCCTTGAGGTAAACCATACCTATTATAGCAGTGAAGATAGGCCATGTATAAAAAAGAACAACCGCATTTCCGATGCTTGTATAGATAAAGGCTATTAGATATAAATACATCCGACCAGCATTGATACTCGAGGCGACCAGCATCTTTCTGTTGTTGCCTCTCCACACAGATTTTTCTGACCTTAACATCAATAAGAAGAGGAACAACGCCGGAATGAAGGTTCTGAAAAACCCTATAGCACCTGCAGACATAGACGACATAGACTTAATGAGGACACCATTGGTTCCAGCAATTATTCCACAGAGGACAATGGCAGCAAGTGCCATGTTTTTCATCTTCGGTGTACTCATTTCAACTTTTCGAGTAACGCTTGATTCAATCTGACATAGTCCATATTGCCTCCTCGCTTAGCATGATCTAGGGAACGTTGCGCATCCTCCATAGAAGCAGCATCATGACCCAGTGCATGGTTGATCTTAGCCCTTAGGTGGAGGACCCAGTATTGTACATTATCGGATCGGTCGACTGCAATCGTCACCCACTCTAAGGCTTGGTTTAAGTCTTTATCATTCTGAAAATAATATTGCGCAGCTTGAAAGTAGGTTTCTATACTTGCGCCTTCATCGTTAATCAGTTTTTCTTTTATATCTGCCATTACATAGGTGTCTACCTCCGTTTCAATTAGAAACATCATCTTAGTATGTTCCCACTTAAGGTTAAAATGAGCAGACTGTTTCGTGAAGTCAGAAAAACTTACTGTCATGGTTTCATAGTGGCTACTGGGATGTTTTACCTTTACCTTGAATCGCAAGTAGTCTTCTTTTTCATTGTAACCAAGTACTCCATAAAGATCTAGATTGCTGTGAAGGATGACGGTTACTGAATCTTCTTGAAACATGGAATAAAGTGCATAGGTTCCCGCTTCCACAGGGTGTCCATTCAGTTTTACATCTTTAGAAAAAGATATTTTAGTGGAGGCGTTGGCACCGGTCCGCCACACTTCATTAAAAGGCACAATGTTTCCGAATACTTCTCGGCCTCGTGCACTCGGTCTGGAGTAATCCACCTTTACCTCTGTAAGCCCTATCTTACCCACTACTGAAAATAATGGGCTGGCAGCTGGCATATCAATCTGTGAGATCATTACAGAATTGTAATATGAAAGTAGAAAAACGATGGTCGACAGACTGGTTCTGAGATAGACACGATTCATAGCAGAGCGTTTTATGTAATTCTTAAACTAAAATATATGCGTTGAAACTTCTCTTCTTGAAGTTTTACTTCACTTGAGGATATCTTTAATTATTTTAAGATGATGGGTAGTATGTATGGCTAGGAATTTCATTGCTTTATCCTTATTTAATATTCCCACCCGTGGGTGATCGAACTGTGCTAAAGGTGAAATCTCTGAGACACTAGAAAGCATCGATAAGGCTTTTTGTTCTAAGCCTATTAATTCTTGTTGACTGAAATCATCCGGAGGCCTTACTGCTCTAGGAGCCTTAGCTTTTCCTCTAGGGATTAACTTAAGAAAGAAAAAGATCCGCTGAAACATTGTTGTCTTAAGAGGGCCCGTACTAGATTCAGATTGCTCAAGCATTCTTATCACTTTAACAATCACGAGCAAGGCATGATAGATATGCCATCCTACCTGCACTTTAGATACACCTTCATCACTCTTATCCATCTCTGGAATATAAAAAGAAAGCGTTTTAATCTGATCTTGTACTTTCAACTAATGATGTTCTTATATCACAAAAATAGAATGAGTAAGATTCCTATGGTAGCAGGTATAGTCTGAACATACAGGATTTTCCGAGCAACAGAAAAAGCACCATAAAGTCCAGCAACAGCAACACAGGCAAGAAAAAATATGGCAACGTTTTTCTGCCAGGTCACATCTGCAATGATTAATGACCAGATTAATCCGGCTGCTAAAAACCCGTTGTACAAGCCTTGATTAGCCATAGGAACTTTAAGGAGTGGATAAGCTTCATCAGGAAATCCTCTGAAAACTTTTTTGCCTCGAGATTCCCATGCAAACATTTCGAACCACATAATATAAATGTGGATAAATGCGATAAGACCTACAATAATTTTAGCCGCTATATGCATATTTATTTTTTATCAAAAATACAATCTTTTCTGGAAGTGGTAGAGTTATACTACAATCAATTAAATTATGCAAAATTGGCTATAATTTAAATCCCTGCACCTATGGTTGTATGGTTAATTTCAATACAGACAAACCGATCCAGAATCTACTTAATGATCTTCATATCGACAGGATCCCAGATTACTGGCATTCCAGTTTCCATACTGATATTAGAAGCCAGAGAAGGGCCCGCTGCACGCATACCGAATGTTGTATTCTCCAGAAGTGGTGTTCCATTCTTGATCGCATCTACGAAACCTGCCCAGTGATCTACATGGTCGCTGTACCCTTTCGGTTCAGTAAATTCTACCTCTGTAGGCTTGCTTTTTTTATGTGCCTTATTTCCGTACTCTTTCTTGAACCACTCCTTATATTCTTTCTGTTGCTCGCTGGCAAATGTCGCGAATGAATCCCAACCTCCATAGGTAGGATGTGTACTGACTGGATTCTTAACAACAGTCACCCCATTCCAGTTAATCGTCATAACGCCTTCACTACCGATGAGCTTTACGTGTGATCCTCCACCGGAACCATCTACAAAATTAACCCGCATCTGGACATTGAAGGCTGGATGGCTGTCGCATGCAGCGTAGTCGTATAATCCCAGTGTTATATCTGGAGCATCCCTCCCATCTTTCCAGAATCTAAGGCCTCCTGTGGCGTAGATTTTTTCTGGGCCTATGGATGAAGTTATAATGTGCAATGCTGTAAATAAGTGCACGAATAGATCACCCGCTACGCCCGTTCCGTAATCAGCATAATTCCTCCACCTAAAAAACCTCATTTTATCGAATGGTCTATGTGGAGCGTCCCCTAAAAAGGCATCCCAATCCAGGGTCTCTGGAGAAGCATCTGTCGGAATGGAATACTGCCAGGCTCCGTTGCTGTTGTTTCTATCATAAACGATGTCGGCAACCATGAGTGTTCCTATAGCGCCAGACTCGAAAAGTTCCTTAGCCTTATGTGTGGTAACGCTACTGGCTCTCTGACTTCCGATCTGAACAGGTAATCCACTTTCTTTTTCTGCTTGAATCATATCGTGACCCTCTTCTATGCGATGCATCATCGGTTTCTCACAATAGACAGGCTTACCCGCTTTAAGTGCTTCTTTCAGAATATAATCGTGCCAGTGATCTGTGGTTGAAATACAGACTGCGTCTATGTCATCCCGGGTAATCATCTCCCTGAAATCTCTTGAAGTAAAGATGTCCTTCCCATATAACTCTTGGGCCCTCATCATCCTTCCATCGTATAAATCACAGGCAGCCGCTATAGATACACCAGGTACTTGAACCGCGGCTCTAGCATTAGAAAAACCTTGAATCCCACAACCTATCAACCCCAGTCTTATGTGATCGTTCCAGCTAACTTTTTTAGGAGTAGACTCTATCTCTTTATGGATGACTTGACGTTCCGATTTCCCTCTTCCTGTGCCCATGATAAGCATACCACTTCCTAGAGCTGCCTTCTTAATAAAGGATCTTCTTTTAGATTTCATAGATGAATAAATATTTTCTCTGATTGATCAAAACATCAAAATAGAGATTATCTTAGAAAGATCTCACACAATTAAGTCTAATTCCTCTGAATCCAAGGATGCGCTCTTCAGGTACTCTTGTGACTGGCACTGCATGAGGACATCCGTAATCATCCATTTTGCCACTGAGCTTACAGAGGTGAAAACAATCAATATCCATTCTTCCGTTAATGATTCCATCTTAATGTAGCTAGACTTGAATTTCAATAGTACAGTTTTACTGATAGGTTATTTTGGATTACAAAGGATACACTTTTCTACTTCTGAATAGAAATGATTATTGTTGTATATGCAATCGAATCGAAAAGCGGCCATCAATTTTATATTTATAACCTTGTTACTTGATGTTACAGGATTCGGCATTATCATACCTGTGCTGCCTCAACTGCTTTCAGAAATGAACGGCATTGATATCAATGAAGCAAGCACCTATGGCGGGTATCTTCTGTTTGCATTTGCGATTGCACAATTTATTTTTGCTCCGGTATTAGGGAACTTGAGTGATCAGTATGGCCGTAGGAAGGTCATACTCGTTTCTTTATTTGGCTTCAGCATAGATTATCTTATTCTAGCTCTTGCTCCTACCTATGCCTGGTTACTGGCTGGGAGGATAATTGCAGGTATAGCTGGATCTAGTTATACAACCGCTTCTGCATACATTGCGGATATAAGTACCGATAAGGACAGGTCTAAAAATTTCGGAATGATCGGCGCAGCCTTCGGAATGGGTTTCGTGATCGGACCTCTTATCGGTGGTCTACTAGGAGAAGTAAGTTTGCGGCTTCCTTTCTGGGTGGCCGCAATATTAACGATGTTGAATTTTCTCTATGGCTACTTTATATTGCCTGAATCCTTGTCTTTAGAAAACAGGAGGAAGTTCGATTGGAGAAGGGCCAATCCAGTAGGGTCGCTCAAGCAACTGTCTAAGTATAAGAGCATAAGCATCCTCATGGTTGCATTTTTCTTTCTTCATCTGGGTTCGCATGCCGTACAGAGTAACTGGACATACTTTACGATGTTTTTATTGGACTGGGGAGAAGGAATGGTTGGTTTCTCGCTTGCATTTGTGGGTATTCTGGTAGGTGTAGTTCAAGCCGGGCTGGCACAGAAGACAGCGGATCTATGGGGATTAAATCGAACAGTTTATTATGGCTTCGGCTTGTATACGATAGGAATGTTTCTATTTGCATTTGCGAATCAGACTTGGATGATGTACGTCTTCCTGATTCCTTATTGCTTGGGAGGTATAGCCATGCCTAATCTTAATGCCCTTATGACAAGTCAAGTAGATCCTAAGGAACAAGGAGAATTACAAGGTGGGTTAACAAGTCTGATAAGCATAACAACTATCATAGGTCCGCTGGTTATGACATGGATATTTTTCTACTTTACTAAGGAAGACACATCTATTTTCTTTCCAGGTTCTGCATTCTTCCTTGGAGGAATTTTAATGCTGATCAGTTTTATACTTACATACTGGGTATTGCGGCCTCAGAAAAACAATTCATCGCCTACTTCTTAAACTGAGGTATATCCATCCTGACCAGATGAGCACGTAATTTTTCTGGGTTTTGGGTTCCGATAAGGATTTTCTTTCCATTTTTAAGAATAAGTGCCAGCCCTTTTCTACCTCTTACATTATATGCCGTACCATACTTCGTTGGAAGCCTTATACCCCATCCTCCGATAAAGCCGTAATCTAGAACTTCCGCAGTTTCAATTTCTTCCCAGGTCAATTTCTTTCCTGAGAAAGGGGAAAATCTATAATAAATCCCATGTGGATCAATCCTTGTATCTAGTTTAATAAATCTGAGCAATAATAATGGCAATGAAAATGCAATCAGCATGATGAATAATCCTACATCAGAAACTGGGTTGGTTCCGAACTGCTTTCCCAGTCCCACTTGGTATATAATCCCCACAACTGGAATCAACATAATTAGAAGCAGCAGGACGATTAGCCACGGTTGATTAAACGATTGTTCTTCTTGATACTTCATTTCATAGCAGTATTACAGATTATAATATTCATTCCACTTCTTCTTGTACTTGAACCAGAAGATATTAACTATCCCGAAAAATACAAACATAGCTACCATAAACAATGTCCATGACTGTTCCGGCATTCTTGTCAGCACCTCTGAAATAAATGCTGCATAAAGACCCGCTACTGACCAAAACATAAATGAATAATGTAGCGACAACCAACGCTCTTGAGGTTTCTTAAGTATAGCTGGCACTATTCCTCCTATTAATGTAATCGTCGATACGACCGCCATATAATGAAAAATCCCAAAGGCATCAAAAAGGTAGTAGATCATAAAAGCAGTCATTAATAATCCTATCATAGATACAGAATATATGTATCCTATTCTTTTATGGAGGGTCGTACCTTTCTTCATTCCTATGACTAGACCACCTGTGATCATAGCTATAATAGAAAAAACAAGATGAACCAGACCTGTATTGCTGTGGATTATAGAAGAAAGAATC
>CAZFJO010000165.1:6773-8662 GCA_964518915.1 uncultured Saprospiraceae bacterium | reverse complement strand
TTTAGGGATTGAGGGTGCGTGCAGGCTGAAGGTCTAAAATATTCTTATATGAGAGACAAGACTGATAGCAGATAATGCTCTTCTTTACCCAAACCCAAATTGGGTCTACCCAAATTGAAAGGTAGTGAATCAAATTGGCCACTGTACTTGAATTAATTAAAGAAGAATACTTGAGGGAGGCACCTTCCCTATAAGGTGATGGTAGGCGTAGGATGTGAATTGTTGATGTTATAAATCGCAACCTCTGTCGCCACCAGAAACTGAACTTTTACCATATATAATTATCTTAGTACGGATGTCTAAATTATCAAGAATAAGGTCATTGTTTACACCTATTCAGCCTACCGTACGCATGCTGGGCGGTCCTGTCTCTTATAAAGAAGTAATGCCTAGTTCTTCGTTGCAGAATATGATTTACTGTTATTGGTCATTAAGAACGGAGGAGAAATTATCAAGTGATTTTACGTACAGGGTTGTAGCAGATGGGTGCATAGATATATTCTTAGATATGGATAATAGGCAAGATGTTTTCGTTATGGGTTTCTGTCGGAAATATACAGAATTTTCGTTGAGTAGTTCTTTTCATTATGTCGGCATCCGTTTTCTTCCATCTATGTTTACACAGTTATATGGAATTGATGCCTCGTTACTTTCTGATAAATACCTTGAACTAAGAGATGTGATCCCAGCTTTATACAATGTCTTGAGTGAAGAGGTGGATGGAGTTTCAGGGTTTTCTCAATGGGTTGAGCGGGTTAATGAACGCTTAGAATTTTATGCAGCTAATATTACGATCGATGTTGACAATAGATTCTACGATGCCCTGGATATCATTCTTAATTGCCAAGGGGTTTTATCTGTAGAGAAAGATCTCAGGACAGGATTAAGCCCTCGTCAATTGCGGCGTGTATTTAATTATTACTTAGGGACAACGCCGAAGACTTTTGGTAAGGTGGTTCGGTTTCAGAATATATTAAGAGCTAAGCCTTCTACTCAGAGTCTTCGTCAGAATAAATTATTTTATGATATAGGTTATTATGATCAGGCACATTTCATCAAGGAGTTTAAGAGTCTGTATGGAGTCGTGCCTTCGGTAGCTTTCGGTAGAGGGTAGATTATTATGTCCGTTTTTTACAATGTGCGCATATGCTTAACCTGCATATTTGTATTGTAATTATTAAATAACATTGAAAATTAAATATCATGAAATTGAATGCAGGGATACTCACGGAAAAGATAGCAGAGAGTAAAAAATTTTATTCAGAGGTTCTTGATTTCGGAGTAACATTTGAGAATGAATTTTACTTACTTATGCATACACCCAATAAGCAAGCGGAACTGAGTTTTCTACTTCCGAATCACCCTACTCAGCAACCACTCTTCCATCCTCCATTCCAGGGGCAAGGTGTCTTTCTTACGATTGAACTAGAAGACGTAGACAGTCTCTACAACAAGATTAAAGGCATGGATGTAGAAATTAAAATTGATATAAGAGATGAACCATGGGGAGACAGACACTTCGCGATAGTTGACCCTAATGGTATAGGTATAGATTTAGTAAAGTATACTGCTCCTGATTAGGGGTAGATTCAATAAAGGTGTACAATAAGGAATTGCTGTTGTTCTATGATTAATTACATTCTATGCCACGCATTCTTTCTTGTTCTAGGTATGCGTCGAAAGAAATGATTTCTCCATTTGAATCTGTATATTCTGCATCTTCACATAATTCTACTTCATTCTGTCCATCTTTACAGGTCACACAATCTTTGCCGCAAGCGGATAAGCATAATAAAAAGCAAGTTATTGTAAGGTAGTTACGAATCATAATGGTGGGTTTTATTATTTAACTTATTTAAGGGCATATTATTGTTAAGAGCCTAGGTCTT
>CAZFJO010000165.1:4188-6673 GCA_964518915.1 uncultured Saprospiraceae bacterium | reverse complement strand
CCTAAGCAACTTTTTGCAGAATTGAATGATATAAAGAAAGGACTGTTCTGGAAAATGTCACATGTTCCTAAAGTTCAAGACTATCCGTGTGCACAATAAGTTTCGATACAGGAATTCTAGCTGATTATTTTTTAATTCCCTTACAGGTTTAATCAGTCTGGATGCGATCATCCACTGTATTAGGATTGTTGTCATTGCATGGAGCGCCTGTCTGAGGTTTTTTATTGCAAAGTAATTTTTTATCTCCTTGCCATGGGAGTAAAGGATTCTTGCTTAGATATCGACCATTCCGTTCACACCAGTAGTTAATATTTGATACACATCCTGATAAGTTGTTGTTGTTAAGAAAGACCGTTCCATGTTTTAAATTCTTGTAACTATCAGGTACAGGACCAGAGAATTTATTCCAGCCAAGGTTGAGTGATTCTATACCAGACAGAGAACCGAAATCTTCAGGTAACTTTCCTGATAGTTCATTGTAATGAACCCATAGCTGCTTAATCATTTTTAGCTTGGATAAGGAAGAAGGCACTTTTCCTTTCAGATTATTATTGTCAAGATGCAGATATTCTAAGTTGCTTAATTCGCCTAGTTCTTCAGGTATCGTTCCTGAAAACTGATTTTGGTTAAGAAGCAATTCTGTCAGATTCTTGAGGTTGCTTAATTCTGATGGTATAGGTCCAGATAATTGATTCTGTTTTAGGTTCAAATATGTAAGATTTTTTAAGCTAGTAATTTCTAGTGGAATTTCTCCAGTTAGATTACATTCAGCGAGTGATAGTATTTTAAGATTGCTGAGCTTACCCATACTACTCGGAATGGAGCTTTTAAAGTCTGCTTCACGGATAAAAATTTCTTCTAGTTTCTTGAGTTGGCTTATTGATTCAGGGATTTTTCCAGTAAGATTGCAATTAGAAAGAATAAGTACTTTTAAATTACTTAAAGCTCCTATTTCATCGGGAATTTCACCTTTAAGATCTAAGTCCATAAGCCTTAGCATCTTGAGATCCTTAAGTTTTCCTATTGCTTCTGGTATGGCACCTTTTATACCTTTGGTATCTGTGCTGCCTAGTAGTATTTTATCTACTGTTCCTAGATTATTGAGTTCTATTCCAAACCAAGATCCCAAAGGTTGCGATAAATTCCAAGTAGGATTCCACTGTGGGCCATTCCATGCGTGATACAATGTTACGAGTGCTAGGGAATCTTCATATGCTCGCTGGGCATTGAAAATTTCAATTTTAGTTCTATCTGAGTCTGAATTTACAGTGTTACTGATAACCCATAGAAATAAAACTATGTAGTTTATGGCTTTAAGCATGAGACCGATATTTTAATAAACTTAATAAAATATCGGCTATTTGGGGAAGCTTGTACATAATATGACTTATATAGTTTATATCCATTACATGTCCCAAAAGTCCAATCCCATAGATAACAGCTGCACTACATTTGTAAAAAAAAAGAAAATATGTTCATGGTCAGATTCCTTCTAGTTGTTTTAATTACGTCAGCATCTTTTGTATTGGTACAGTGTCAGAGTAAATATAAACTGTCATCAGATACAACTTCCTATTTTATTGCAGATGGTCCTGGATCTGCTGATACAGTTATTGTGATACTAGAAGGAGGGCCTAAGTGTGCTTTAGATTTTGATATAAATGGTCGAGCATATACAGAATATCTCCATAGGCACAGCAATTATTTATTTGCAGCAGTCCACCAGTATAGCACGTATGACGATCAATTATGCAGCGATGATGACTTTACGATTTCTGATGCAGAAGAAGCTACTAGACTTGGTACTGAAATGTTGTTATCAACCATAAGTTACTTCAAGAAAAGAAATCGTGTGGTAATTGTAGTAGGACAATCTTATGGAGCATTCATAGCTATTAATTCGCTAAATAAAGAAAGAGCTCAGGCCGATCATTACTGTATTACGGCAGGAAGGTTTCTTTCTAATAGGGAACAGCTCAAGTTTCAGAAGTGGGGAATTAATTCTGGATTCGAAGAAGATGGGACAACCTGGATAGAACCAGATACCACTAAGGTGAATAGATTTAGGCGAAGTAGATACCATACCATTCGAAGAAATAAACAGTACTTGAAAGTCCCACTAGGTATAAATTATATGGAGAAGTTGAGAGGTGTAGACCTATCAAGGTTTCACTTTTATACGGGTAGTAAGGATGAAAATGTAGGTCTTATGACATCGGCTGAAATTCAATTTATTAAAAGTCATGGTGGGAAAGTAGATGTTCTGGAAGTAGGGCATTATAAGCAATGGATGACAATGATTGATGATCTGGAATTATGGATGAAGGGAGAATAGGATCTATCTAATCTTTCGGATTACGTGTTATCTTGTATTTATTATAAACATTTACATTAGAAGTAAGTGCAGTAGCATTACTCGCACCGATTATTAGTACTCCTAGAATAAGGCCTATATTGGTTATGTAGCCCATGTTCCAAAACAAAA
>CAZFJO010000165.1:2608-4088 GCA_964518915.1 uncultured Saprospiraceae bacterium | reverse complement strand
TCGATAAGATACTCTTCTGTAAAAGGGTTTACAGGAGAAGGATCTTCTAAATACTCATTTATTCCTAGAGCATACTTGCTAAGTAATTTCTCCCATTGATCGAAGTCAGACTTTATAGCAAGACCAACTAAAGTAGCATTACTCTGGTTTTTAATTGCGAATTGTTCAACACTAGGGAATTGTTTTATGCAAGGAGCGCACCAAGTACCCCACACATGGATGACCTTATATGGCGTCTGTATTTTATCAATTTTATCTTGCAAGCTTATCGCTCCATGTACATTGCTAAAATTCATATTGTCAAAAGTCATCTGATTGTTAAGGGCATTAATTCTTTCGATTCCTCTATTGATTGTAGCCATGTCGTGTTCTGGAATTTCCCCTTCTGCATAAAAATCAAGGAGGGAATGGATTTCCTTTTCAGTATATGAATCCGTAGCCCTGGTTAAATACCACAGCCCGATCACCTTTGATTTTTTCATAGTTTCTACAGCGAGTTTATATTCCCATTCTGGGTCGCCACTTTCTTCAAGCCTTTTTATATCTTTATAAAATTGATACAAGGATTCTTGAGACTCAGAACCTATAATCGTATCTACTTTTATCTGGTGAATGTTTCCATCTTTCGCTGGAATATATGTACAATACATGTCTATGATTGAGTTTTCAACATAAACCCAACCAACGTTAGAATAGTCTTTTAATATTACTCCTAGTTGTTCTGGATAATCTTGAACTCCTGTAAAAACTGCTTTACCTGACTCCACGCGTACACTGTCGTAACCATGAGATTGTGAAAGGTATAAGTTGCCTTCATAATTTCCATCTAAATGTACTGTCAATTGGAATCCTTTCTTTTCTTGAGATAAAGATGGATTATGAATTAATAATATAATAATAACGGTAGAGAGCAAGTATTTCAATTTATTCTTCATCATCAACAAGCTTGATCTGGTTATGAAATCAATAAACACCTTTTCTGGTTTAACTTGCCTGAGGCTGAGATTATTATGCGAGCAGTAAATTTTATAGTGTTTTCCGGTTTAATCAAATCTGTTCTCAGCTTTTGGTAAATAATTATTGACTATAGATAGAACGGGTATTAGTCTAAATATAGCCTTGCCGTCTACTTGGATTTCAACACATACTCTATCACTCTGGGATAATAGGCGTGTTCCAGATTTAATACCTTAGCGGCAATGTCTTCAGAACTATCGGTCGGGTCAATTTTAGTAGAAGCCTGGAAGATGTGCTTTCCTTCATCATAAGCATGGTTGACATAATGTATGGTCATGCCAGACATTTCTTCTTGGTTTTCTTTTACGGCTCTGTGAACATTCATGCCATACATTCCTTTGCCTCCATAACTAGGAAGTAGTGCAGGATGGATGTTTACAATCTTCTCTGGAAAGGCCTCTACTAAATAAGAAGGTATAAGTAGTAAGAATCCAGCTAAGACAATGAAGTCAATCTGATTGTC
>CAZFJO010000165.1:0-2508 GCA_964518915.1 uncultured Saprospiraceae bacterium | reverse complement strand
GATTTCTGAACCCTATCTGCAACTTTAAAGATTTCTAAAATTTCATCCCGTTTCGTATCTACGAAAAGATTGAGCAGCATGCTATTAGGGTAGGAAGTATTCGCTCCGCGTATGCTATTCATACATCCAAGCATGATGGCCCTGGCCTTATCAGAATCATCGGTCATGGTATCTAATGAAAGTCTATGGTAGTCATAGAATGCGGATCTATATTCTCTCATCCTAGGGTTAAATAGATTTTCTAGTAGTGTGAATCTATTTCTTACATTGTTACTTACCAAGTTCTGCCACCCTTCATCTTGAAAAGAAGTAGGGACACTGTTGAGGGTGTTTTCTGCTAATCTGAAATATTTTTCCCCACTGTTCTGACTGAATGATTCATAATCGAAACCGATCATGATATAAGCATAGTAAGTCAAGATAGAAGATAGGTTGTCGCTGAAACTATTGTCGCTCCGCTCTATAGGTTGTCTATCTACATAAGTAAATGTTACCCGATTGTCAATCATGCTCAGAATAGGAGAATTGTAAGATGAGTTGTATACTGGCCGGTTAGTCTGAACAATTATTTCTCCTGAGAATGTATTAGAGTTAGCCTCCTCTAGGATAGTCAATTGCACATTGGCATTTATTTTTTCTTCTGGTTCGAAATTGTCAGAAGTCCACTTGGTATTATTGTAGAATTCTCTGATTGCTACTTCTAGATTCTGAAAGATCAACGGATCAGTTGTCGTCAGGCTAGGTGCTGCTACCTTGACATTAACGAGGAGTTCTTGTGCTGAGGCCCAGCTCAAGCTAGAAATAAAGAAAATGGTGAGAAAAATTCTAATCATGTTATTTTTCTTGCTGTAAACGTACAATGTCATTAACGATGTCTTCGGCGACTTCATTTTTCGATTTAAGGGGAAATTCTTGAAAATCTCCAGATTTATGGATAATTGTCACCTTATTCGTGTTGAGCTTGAATCCTGCACCAGGATCTGCTAGCGAATTCAGTACAATCATATCGAAGTTTTTTCTCTTCAATTTAGACTGTGCATTTTCCATTGCATTCTGGGTTTCCAAGGCAAAACCTACAAGAATCTGTCCGGTTTTTTTCTTTTCTCCCAGAAATGCTGCAATATCAGTTGTTCTTTCTAAAGATATTTCTAGGTTGCCGTCCTTCTTTTTAATCTTCTGATCGGCTATTTCTGTCGGTCGGTAATCAGCTACAGCGGCTGCGAGGATACCGATATCCGTCTGCTTCCATCTCTCGCGACAGGCCTGAAACATATCTTCCGCAGAGAATACGGATATAATTTCTACACGGCTATGGTTCGTTGATAAGTGAGTAGGCCCTAGTACTAAGGTTACATGGGCGCCTCTTGCAGCACAGCTTTCTGCAAGCGCTATTCCCATTCTTCCAGAAGAATGGTTTCCTATAAACCTTACTGGATCGATGGCTTCAAAAGTCGGACCAGCTGTAATCAATACGTTTTTCCCAGCTAAATCTTGTTCTCTGACGAAAAAACCAGATATATATCTTACGATGTCTATGGGTTCGGCCATTCTGCCTTCTCCGACAAGACCGCTGGCAAGCTCGCCATTCCCTACAGGGATGATCTCGTTGCCGTATGATTTTAACCGTTTAATGTTAGATATCGTAGAAGGATGTTTCCACATGTCTAAATCCATGGCTGGAGCGATATGGACAGGGCACTTAGCTGAAAGATAACTTGCTACTAGCATGTTATCGGCCACTCCTGTCGCCATTTTAGCTAGGGTAGTAGCTGTGGCTGGAGCGACGACCATAAGGTCAGCCCACAATCCTAGTTCTACATGATTATCCCAGTCGCCTCCATCTATCACATCAGTATGCACCTTGTGCTTAGATAAAGTAGACAATGTAAGTGGAGAGATAAAGTGGCAGGCAGCGGGAGTCATAATAACCCTTACCTCTGCTCCTTGCTTAATGAGTAGTCTCGTAAGAAATGCAGATTTATAGGCGGCAATACTGCCACTTATGCATAGAATAATTTTTTTTCCTTGAAGTAGGGAAGTCACCTTCTTATACTTCTTCCTGGAGATCTGTGTTTTCGTGGCGGCTACGATACTCAAGTTCTCCTTTAAGGAATTCTTCAGTAGCTATACTAGCTGGGTTAGGTAGGCGCTCGTAAAATTTAGATATTTCTATCTGCTCTTTGTTTTCCTGGATTTCTTCGATTGTGTCGGTTACAACAGCGAATTCCTCTAGCTTAGAGTGTAACTCAGCTTTTAGATCCACGGCTACTTGTCTTGCTCGACTTGAAATTACGCTTAGAGATTCGTAGATGTTATCCGTGTTTTCGATCAAGGTTTGAATTCTTCTTGCCTTTACGTTAGGATCTAATTTCTGTACTTTGTTTTTGATATCTGTCATACTCGACCGAATTTTTTTAATTCTTTTATCGTATTCTTTCTTATAGTTGAAGCGTCCTTCTTCCACTTGGAATTAGGATGACGCTTGATAAATTCTGCGTAATATTCCAT
>CAZFJO010000164.1:0-8687 GCA_964518915.1 uncultured Saprospiraceae bacterium | reverse complement strand
TCTTTATGGTATATATATGTATAATTACTACTTGCTTCTAAATGAGATACCTCAGATGCTTTTAGTACACATTGTGCATTTCTTAATGGTATTATTAGAGTAGAATTTGTCATGGTAGCTGTAAGTTCTCTATCTATACTGTACATTATACTGTCGTTCAAGACAAAGTTCAACATATCTATAGTCAGCTACTATAACTATTCCGACAACCCATAAGACAATTCCGACAGCAGTTAAAATGCACTAAAGAAAGATCATAACAATTCCGACATAGAGCCTATATACGCAGATTCTTCAATGGTACAACCATAAAGTTCTTAATCAATAGAAAAGTAAATTAAACGCTCAGCGATGGTTAATCATTCAGGGGAATCCAGACCACTTACAAATCTGTACCCTTGCTTTTTCAAGGAGGTTAACACTCCGGTTGCTCCATATAGATGTCCTGCACCGATGGCAATAAAAGCAGTGTCTTCCGATAAAATCTGAGATATTCTAAGCCCCATTTTCTCATTCCGATCATACAACATTAAGTTTCGATACTTGCCGAGTTGCTTCCGACCTATTCTATATAATCCAGCAGCATCTTTCTCATTATACATGGATATCAACTTATTAATTCTCCGACGATATGCTTTCGTATTCCTCGCGATTTTAAGCAAGGTCTTACATTGGTCCTCGACTTTCAACTGAGGTATGATTTCCATCTGCTCGTGAATAGACTCTACCCCACCTGTAGGAATTCCTCGAGCAAGGGCATAATTAAATAGATGGTGGTCAAGTGCCATCGCCACCTTACCTCCAGAAGCGATCAAGTTGTCCAGAATCCCTTGCAGAAACAGTGGTCGCAAGTACTTATACTTATCTAGGTCGAGCCCAAATGATTTTAATAAAATACGACTTACCTTCTGATACTTCTTCTCCCCTATAAAATGTGAAAGAGACCTACCCTCTGGCAATAATTCATAGCCAGGGTACAATTGATTAATATTCTTATCTAGTTCTGTCTCCGCATAATATCGATCACATTGATCAATCGCTTTCATAACCAGATCACTATCCCATGAAATATGTGCATGAGATAAATGCATCGTCCCGAATAGATATCCTACACGACGATTTTCTATATGTATCGAATAAAGTAAAATGTATCTATGAAATGGTACTTAGTCTTCTAGCAACTCATAGTTGAAAGGAAGCACCTTGTCTTTTTTAACTTTAGAAAGTGTCATAAGGGTCTTAAGCCTCTCAATTTCATCTATCTGGCTGAGGGTCTTAAACAACAATTGCTCATAGGTAGGAAGATCCTTGCATACTATTTTCAATAGAAAATCTGCGTCTCCAGTGATGATGTAACATTCCGTAATCTCATCAATTTTCTGCACCTTCTTCATAAAGTTATCTAGAGAGTTCTCCTTCTGCCAGGCTAGCGAAACCAGAACGAATGTCTTAACGTTCAATCCTATAGCTGAAGCATCAACCTTAGCATGGTAACTCTGAATTATACCTGAAGTTTCCAACTTCTTAACCCGCTCTAATGTAGGAGCAGGTGACAAACCTATCTGCTTAGATAAATCAAGATTGGTTATCTTAGAATTCTCTTGTAAGAGTCTTAATATTTTTAAGTCAATCTTGTCTAGTTTATGTTCTGACATGGAATATCGTATTTTCTGATATATTATTATTTTTTTTAAACCAATTGAATAGACAAAGAAAATTAAATTTTATGAAAATCATTATTACAATCAAAATAATTTCTTTTTAAGTCTATTTTCCGATTTAACTTCGCCACTTATAATCATGGATTATTTCTGAAAATCTGATAATTAGGCACAAAAAAACCGGATATGGGGTATATCCGGTCATAATAATGATAAACTATGAAAAAACTCTCACAAGCCTTTTTTTAAAAGAATACGTGAGTTAACTACTTGTATATTAGACGCACTTAAATTGATAAATGTTGTGCCCTTAAGAAATAATTAATACAATCCTCGATTAATGTTTCCAATTATTCTACCAAAAGCAATAACAGCACCTCCATTTCTAAATATTATGGCTTAACAAAATGACAATTGGTTTTTAACATTATGTTTGTCACTTAATGAAAAAATCTACGTTTTTCCTATAACCTACTGCTTTTTACATCTATAGAAACTTAATCTTGAAGTAGGGTAAACTGATTCCAACTTGTACGTATATAAATACAATCCGTACCATTTCATTTTAAAATAAACTCCAGAATTATGAAAAACATTCTCACAGTCACTGCGCTTCTTTTTCTAGTTTCTATTACTTCCCAGGCTCAATTCAGCATCAGAGGTGGACTTAATTTTTCCACCCTTGACTTTTCAGAAGGATTAGACAATTTCGAAGAAGAAAACAAATCAGGATATCATCTAGGATTGCATTATGCGATCGGACTCACTTCTAGCAGCTCCTTACGGGTCGGTGGACTGCTTTCTACTAAAGGGACTAAACTAGAAGCCACAACGAGTAGCCTCAACTATCTAGAAGTCCCTGTTTCTTTTCTATATCACATAGGCAAGAAGCGCTCTGGGTTGTTTCTTGAAGCTGGTGTCTATGGGGGCTCACTGCTTAATTCAGATGAAGACAAGTTCGGTGTTGACATTAAAAACTTAGATCTCGGACTAAATTTCGGTGCAGGGGTCAACATCGGCTCCCTCGGCGGTGGAATAACGTATGGCTATGGTGTTGCGAATATCATTGACGGAGAAATGGTCAATATTCCAGAAGCTTATATGCGCAACCGCAACCTGTCCATATATCTTACCCTCAGCATATAACGGCAAGGGTACTTACTTTATATTCAGGTTTGATGTATTTCATGATATCGCTTAAAGCAAATGGAATTAAACAATATTAATTCACATAGCTCCTAACTATATTCTTGTACTTTTATACTACACAATCGTCTGCTATGACAAAAATCATCTTTAGTACTTGGTTAGGAATATTGATTTATATACTTGCATCATGCTCTGCAGAAACACAGAGAACCGTTATCAATCCCGATGACTTACCTAAGGTAACAGCCGTCACTTGTACAGGAGGCGCTAACAACTACAGCTTAAGTGTCACCATATCAAGCCCCGATACAGGTTGTGATCAATATGCGGACTGGTGGGAAGTATTGACCAAAGACAGTACCTTAATCTACCGTAGAATACTCACGCACAGCCATGTCGATGAGCAACCATTTACAAGAAGTGGTGGTCCCGTAGATGTAGGTCCAGATGACTTCATATATGTCCGAGCACATATGAATAACTTAGGCTATGGAACTCAAGTATTCAGTGGAACACTTGCAGAAGACTTGAAACTGGATACACTTGCGAGTAATTATGGCATAAGACTAGAAACGACAGAACCACTTCCTGTAGATTGTGCTTTTTAATCGCCTTCCTAAAATATGCAATTGAATGTTCTGCGGGTACTTGACCTAAGTATATGAATAGAAACATAGGCGCTCCTATCCTATCTACTTTATAATTGAATACTTAGGGTTGTATTCCACACTCTACCTAAAGCCGGAATAATACCTGGTCCTGGATAAGCAACCGCTCTTCTCGTAAAATAAGAAGTATCCAGTAAGTTATTTATGCTAAAAGATAATTTTGTTTTTTCAGTGAAGTCATACTTCATAGATAGATCCATTACATGATAGCTAGGAACAACTCCGAAGACGCCTACAAAAGCATTTTCAGTATTGGCAGCATCAGAATATTGCTTTCCTACCCATACCGACTGTAAGGAAGCATTAAGCTTTCCTACGCCATAGGTAATTCCTGTCTTAATGTTGTAATCAGGTAAATCTTCTAATCGGTTTCCAGACCTCACACCGACAAGTGCCCTATCGTTGATCTCTGTATAAATCCCTCTATTTACCGATCCATTAATAAACCAGCTCAACTTAGAATTGCCTTCCTTATTCATAATCTTTAGTAGATCAATCTCGAAAAACAATTCCGCACCATATATTCTGGCAGAGCCTATATTGGTTCTCACGCGCAGACCGTCGTCAATAACTTCGCCTATGCGGTTAGCGTATATGGTATAGAACAATCCACCTTCAATAAAAAAGGGAGAAAAATTTCTTTTTCTTAAGCCGATATCGAAACTGTACCCACTTTCATCTTTTATATCTGGATCTACGACTTGGATATTGGTCTGAATCTGAACATCTGTAAAGTTGATGGCTCTATAATTAGAAGTTGCATTAGCGTACAATTCATAATCGGAATTGAACTTACTAGACAGACCTAGTCCATATAAGAAGACGACCCTTTCTGATGTTGAATTTTCAGAAATCTCTTCTTCTATAAAATCATCGAATGCATTGATCCTGATCGTATTTTTAAATGTACCGTCTACGCGGGTTTTTATGTATTCCAGACGGAAGCCAGGAACCAAGCTGAGTTTCGGTGATAAATTAAATACGTTCTCTGCGAATATGGCAAGATTCGTATTAGGGAAATCGAAATCTGATTTTCGCCTATTGAAAAAGGAAGTATCTATGCGTGTAAAATTAGCGTCTGTTCCTTCTGACCCAAACTGCTGACTGAAATTCGTTTTCCCAGTATATATACGCGTCCCTACTAATAAGGTATTGTCGATCGACGTTCTGCTATTGTAATTAATAGCTATTCTGGTTTCATTCCCTATATTTCGAAATTCACCATCTAAGAGGTCCCGATTGGATAGTGGGTCGGCAAGATCGGGCGTTTCTAACAAGCCCAAGGATGTTCTTCCAGCTATCAGACCAAATAGTCGATTGTATATCTTGACTTTTTCCGTAGGCTGAAACTCTAGTGATACAGCTCCCAGATTCCAGTTAACCCTAAACCAGTTACGCTCTCTATTAGAGCTTCGAGGCGCTTCCGCAAATGCTTCGTCCGTAAGTCCCCCAGCTTGCTGACTGAGGTAGTTCATATGTGTCAAGTCTATCCCTACATTTAACCGACTAGAAAAGGCATAGGTCGCATTTAAGTATGCACCGACTTGCTCAAAACTAGAATTTGCCCTCCAGCCATCTCCACGCTTATACTGGACATAGCTATAATAATTCAGTTTCTTAACCTGGCCATGTATACTATTGAAAGTATTGTAAAACCGATTCGCACCATAGGTGTTATGGGATTCGAAGTTTATCTTTTTCGTCGTATTGCCTTTCTTTAGTTTGAAATTGATCATTCCTCCAAACTGGCTTCCATATTGTAAGGCTCCAGCGCCACGGACTACTTCGATTTGCTGTATAGATTGTTGCGGAGGATTGTAATAACTCTCAGGATAACCGAGGGCATCTGCACTCATGTCATATCCATTCTGCCTGGTATTAAAATTAGCGGATCTATTAGGGCTAAGTCCCCTCCCTCCTATATCCAATTGTAATCCAGCATTATCACTCTCCCATATATTAAGGCTCGGTATTTTTGCGAAAGCCTGACGTGCATTATTCCCTGCTTTATTCCCTAGTAATCTTTCAATATTGATGACTTCCGTTTTCTTTCCTGCGTACAACCCTCCTGATTCAACCGTACGCAATTGACGTATGCCGAATACATCAGAATCCGCACCGACACTTATCGTGGGAAGTTCTATGGCATTTATTTCTAAGGTGACAACAACTGAGGTATCTCTATAGATCTTGAAGGTTTCAATTTTCGTTTCGCTGTTAAGCTGATTAAAGAGTACTTCATACTCGGTGCCTCTTATTAATTCAAGTTTAAAGGCTCCAGAAGCATCTGTATAGGTTATGATGTCGGTGTCGATGACATTTATCAGAATATCAGACAAGGCCTTTTTATCTTGATCTACTACCGTTCCAGATAAGTTTACCGTATTCTGAGCAGTCAGTGTAAGAACACCGATATGAAAAACAACCAAACTGATTAATACCCTGAAACTCATTTAATTCTCAAATTTTAAAATCCATCCATCTTTCATAGGATTTTTACTGTTGTATATATCATATGTGTCGTCAGTGAATGGTTGACTGCGACGGGCATTGAGCGAAATTCTACTCTTTACATAAACTTCTGGATTATAACCGTTTTTCTCTTTAAATAGATCTCCCACATGCTTCCCGAATTGTATCATCATATCTGGTTGTGAGCGAAGTTGTTGTCTCTGAAAAGGAGTCAGATAAATATCAGGATCAACCTCTTTCTGTTCATTCTTGTTAGGATCCCTTACAATGAATGAAGTATAGCCATTTTTCTCCATTAACATGACACGCCAACTAAATCTATACCCTTGTTCATGCCAGAATAAATTCCCTCCATATAATAAATATCTCATCGGCAATAATAGCTGTATTACCAGATAAAATGCCAATAAAGAGGGAATAAGTGACTTCTGTGCGTGCTGATTGACTTTATAGGAATCCGCCGTTTCTTGCTCCGGTAGTCCGCCTCCTATAAATTGTAGGATGCGCTGATGAAATTTCTCTGAGAAAAAAATTATTGTGGAAGTAATCATAATGTACGGAAACATCCCTATCCTCGGAAAAAGTATGCCTGTCAGAATATGAAAAATCAATACGGCTATATATGCCATATACCTTGTCTTTCTGATCCAGAGAAAAACCCATATAGTGAGATCGTATATACATCCAGTCCAGCTAAATAAAAATGCGAGCTCTTTATAATGCATCAATGAGCCGATTATAGGCAACTGATATTTTCCCGGCAACCAAGTTGCCATAGGCTGAGCCCTTAGCAACCAATCTTGGTTCACCTTTGCCAATCCAGCAAAGAAATAAACCATAGATAACTGAAATTTAAAAATAAGGATATGCCAGTTGTTGCAAGTAGTGGACTTGATTTTAGGGAACAGTTTAGCATCTATTGAATACCATCTATGAGCGGGCACCCATATCATCCAAAACAACAAGAGTGTTACTAGATAATAGTGATTCAGATAATACGTCTTATCTAAAAGTTCTACGTAAGTAAATAGGATAAAATATAAGGATGTACTTAGTCTATAAAGTAAACCGAAAATGATACATAGAGAACATAGGGAAAGTAATCCAAAAACAATGTACATGCCATTTCCGGGAAGTGGGTTTACCCACGAGATAAAACCGAAATGATAAGTCGGATCTATATATAATTCCTTGATCCACCCTTCTTGAAATACTCTATAGTTACTGTAAAGCAGCAAAAACCCAAAGCATATCCTGAATATAACCAATGGAGCAATAGAGACTCTTTTATATAGCCAATTACTTAGTTGTTTCAAGATTCTATATGCCTTCTTTAAAAATAGACACCGATAAAAGGTGTCTATTTTTGATTTTTAATTATTTCTTGTCAATACTTAATCTCCATCATTAGAACCATCGGCATCCTGAACATTCAAGACAGGAAATAAGTCAGATTTATACAATGTCACCAGCGCCTGAATGCTGTTGTATAATTCCTCATCACCCAATATGAATGTACGATTACTTAATTGATTGTATATCTCTGCGAACTGTGCCTTAATGTCTCTATCTAAAGACGCTTGATCTCTATCTAGCAACAAGTCATCATAGCCTATACCGTCTTCTCCCGTGGCAGTAGTACCTAGATATATATCTTCCATTTCTTCTATCGCAGCTCGTACCATAGTAAGAGATACATTGTCATCGCCATTCTCTAAGCTATGATAATAAGCTTCGATGATGGCAGGGTCAGGATCGAAAGGCGTATCGTTAGGTCCAGATCTTCCTATAGGCAACCCTACTTTATTTCCTCTGATATGATCTTCATAGTATACCAGGGTTTCATTGAGCTGAACACTCACCGAGCTTCCTAATTCAACTCCACCATTATTGATGAAATTTTCTTTAAGATCGCCTGTCCATCGATCCACTAAATCATCCCCTTTTTCTTTCATAGACTTTACCAATTCTAAGAGGAAATTCGCCCTTTTAGGTTCGTCTGTAAAAGAAGAGATCGGATCGTCTAAACCATAAAGCAAGTAGTCTATTGCAGGATACCCATTGGCTCTTAATTGTGCGGTAACATTAAAGTTATAAAATTCATTTTCTATAAATTCATCTAATAACCCTAAGTCTACAGGATAGAGATTGGTTGTTTTCACCAGGTTCACATTTATCGTAGCATAATAATTATGAACGCCAGCTCCCTGGTAAGCAATATATGAAGCTAGATAGGCACTTTTTACATCTTCTAATGTTGTAGGATTTACATCAACGACGAAGGCTTCAACTGAGGTGAATAACTCACTGACTCTAGCTTGATAATTCTCCATCGTGGGAATTATAACTTCATTAATCTGATTCAACAGTAAATTTCCTATTGTTGCTTCAGCGGTAACATCCATCGTATCTGTAACCATGGTATCAACTACCATTACAGAGGTATCTGGGTCTACAACCACATCTGGATCTGGGTCCATAATAAGATCATCTTTAGAGCAAGATACCAGTAGGAACATTACAATCATCGATGATATAAAACCATACGTAAGAATTCTATTAAGTGCCATATTCTTCATTTGCTAAAATGGTACATTGATGAAACCGGGGAAAGTACTGTTAAGCTTAACACGTGCAGCTTCCATCTGTTCATCTGTTACTTCCCATAGATTAATGTCATATATCTGTCCCTTATACACATCTCCGAGCCCACGAGACTAAGGCGAATCTCGTATGC
>CAZFJO010000163.1:4089-8755 GCA_964518915.1 uncultured Saprospiraceae bacterium | reverse complement strand
GATAAGCCCATTCTTACAACTACAAGGTCATAACTCGGTATTATGAATACATACTGCCCTTGAAACCCATTGCAAGAATACATATCACTAGGAACATCAGGATAGGCAGAATGATTGTGATTTTGCCAGAAATGAGCACCGTAATCACCTTCAGACGCAGATGCAGCTTCTCGTGTATAATCAATCCAAGATTTAGACAATATAGAATCACCATTCATAAAACCATTGTTAAGATACAGCAAACCGAACTTACCCCAGTCTCTAGGAGTTGCATAACAGTACGATGAACCTATATAGTTACCTGCTTCATCTGTCTCCATGACAGCTGTAGTCATCCCGATCCTACTAAACAATGAGTCGTATGGAAAGCTCCAGTAAGACCGATCGCTGTCGATCTTTTTTCTAATTATCCCAGAAATCAGGTTAGATGTCCCGCTGGAATAATACCAGTGGCTTCCAGGCTCATGCACCAGAGGAACATCAGAAGCTACTTCTACGATATCATCACAAAGGTATAGCATTTTAGTCACATCGGATACCTCTGCATAATCCTCTACGAATTCTAATCCAGATTGCATCTGCAACAGATCGTGTAAGGAAATGTCTGCTCGCTCATCTGTCCACTGTGGGAAAAGGTTTTTCTCTCGGATATCGATGTCCCCATTCTTAACCATAATACCTATGAGCGCATTCATTATACTTTTAGTCATAGACCATCCTAGAATTTTAGAATCTGCAGTAAACCCTTGAGCATACCGCTCCGCAACTAGTGTATCTCTATGATATACAACCACTGCCCTGGTCTTCTTGGATGTCAATTCTCCTTCTGGATCGAATGCATTATCTATGGCCTTATCTAACTCAGAAACATTAAGAGAAGTAGTTTTAGACACAATGATGTCTTTCTTAGGTCCAGCACTTTTTCTTGAATAAGAAACATGGTGATCATCTTTACCATTGAGTAATACACAACCGAGCCCGTCTCGGTATTCTGCGGTTCTTTTAGCTAAACCATATATAGATGATTGTACGGTTTTAGAATCCTTGTCGATAGAAGTCTTTGTCAGATTAAGAGGAGAGAATCCTAAATCTTCATTCTGGATGACTTCTTGATTGCGGCCATCAATAAATGTGCAGCTACACATTTTTTTAGCTGCATACCCTGTCGCAATAGGTAATTTAGGGTATATAAGAATATAGAATAACCCGAGTCCTACTAAGACAAGTATACTGATAATTGTAAGCAATATATTCCTTACTTTTTTCTTATTCATACCTTTATTTTACGATAGTGATTACCTATTACTACCTAACTTTTAACTGTGTCTTAGTTTCGTTTCCATCCTTCATTAAGATGATATCGTATTTTCCTTTTTTGAGATATACTTTTCCATTGTCTGCTTTTTTAAGCTTTATAGGCTCTTTAGCATCTTTATTGAGCATTGTTTCATATGCAGACACATGCTCTTCTGCCACAGAAAGGTCATAAGTCAACTTACTGAAACCAAACTTGACATCTACTTTCATTCTATTCAACTCTTGATCTCCTTTCATAACAATTAGCGTACCTTCTCCAGCAGATGAAGTAAAAGAATGAATTGATAACTCAGGCTCAAAGGGATCCGTATAGACCGCTCGCTGAGAACCAAATCTAGGACTAGATCTCATAGACCTCGGCTCCATAATATGCAGACTTACTTCATCCAACCCGCCCTTCAATATTTCTCTTAGGTGATTGACATTAGACTTGTATATAGACCTTCCGTGTGTTCCTATAAGAAGGTCGCCGTTTTCAGGATGCAAAACTATGTCGTGTACGGGTACACTAGGTATATTGCCCATCTTCATATAGGATTTTCCAGCGGAGCTAGAGATATACATGCCATGGTCTGATCCGATGTATATAATGTTCTCATTTATAGGATCTTCCTTAATTACATTGAGCGGGTCAAGCGGTAAGCCACTATGAATGGCTGTCCAAGTATTCCCTTTATCATTAGAAACATATGCATAGGGTTTAAAATGATCCCATCGATATCCATTAAGTACTACGTACACTCTATCTACATTATGGGTGGAAGCTATGATTCTAGAAACCCATAAGTCTTGGGGTAAGTTCTTACCTATATCAATCCAATCAGCCCCACCATTATCAGTACGATAAACCTTGCCATCATCACTACCACTGTATATAAGACCGAATTGCAAGGTAGACTCATCGATGGTCGTCAGCGAACCGAATGCAACATCTCCTTTCTTTCCTCCTTTCGTCAGATCACCAGAAATTTCTTGAAAATCATTTCCTTGATTCATAGATCGCAATAGCTTATTACAACCGAAGTATACGATGTCTGGATTATGGCTAGACAATAGGATAGGGGATTGCCAATTCCATCTATATGGACGGTCTCCCAGCTTGTGCTTAGGTGTTATATAATTTCTTTCTTGCTTTCTTGTATTTAATCTGAAGTAATTCCCAAACTGAAATCCAGTATAAACGACATCATTGTCTCGCTTATCTATCTGAACCTGCATTCCATCGCCTCCCATAATACTCTGATAAGGATACTTTCCGGTATTGTGCCAGCGTGCACTCTGAGAATAAGTGCTCGGCCCTTTCCATACACCGTTGTCTTGTAATCCTCCATAGATGTTATAAGGTTTCTGTTGATCGATGGCTATATAGTAAAACTGACCTAGGGGAATTGAATTGCATTTAGTCCAGTTTTCTCCATGGTCATAAGATATATTAATTCCGCCATCATTTCCATTGATTATGTGTCCAGAACGATTAGGGTTTATCCATAGTGAATGGTGATCTACGTGGACGTTAGGACCATTGACATTACTCCATGTTTTTCCACCATCGCTACTCCTTAATATAGGGACTCCCATAACATAAATGTTGTCGGCATCTGCAGGATCGACTCGGATCTGTCCGAAGTAGTATCCATAAGAATTATACAATCCATCGATGTAGCCGTCATGGGTTTTCTTCCATTGGTCGCCTCCATCGGTCGAAATATAAATTTCAGCGCCGATCACTGGCGTGTCAAATAAGAGGCTATTGGCGTCTTCTAAATATTCTGTAAGAGCTGCTGGTTTTAATTCGCCAGCGGCAACCATTGATTTAACTTTATCGGCTGTATACTTTTTATCAAATCCATTTCCTTTTAGAAAATCACTTAGTTTTTTATCATCAACATCAGCGAAATCAGAAATTGACATATTTCTGAAGTTGTCCTTCGTTAAGTTTTCGTTTTCATCTTCATCTTCCTCACTTGACCTTCTATAGTAATTATCTAGTATAGCATAGACTACACTCTTACCATCTTTTATGCCTACATCAATTCCTATTCTACCGGTTCCTTCTCCTGTAGGAAAACCGGATGAAGCATCTGTCATAATTGACCATGTTGCTCCACCATCTGTAGACTTATATATGCCTGATCCATTTCCAGATTCTACGAAATTCCAAGCTCTCCGCTCTCTTTCCCAGGTCGCAGCATACCATACTTGTGCATTCATAGGATCTTGCACTAAATCGATTCCTCCTGAATTTTCATCTGCATACAATACTTTGTTCCATGTTGCTCCACCATCTGTAGTGCGGTAGATCCCTCTTTCTTCTGAGGGCGAATAAAGATGCCCTAGTACCGCAGCAATAATATGATTGGGGTTTTCTCTATCAATTTTTATACGGCCTATGTGATGTGAATCTTCTAATCCATGGTGAACCCAAGTTTCGCCTTTATCTGTACTGGAGTATATACCATTACCAGAATAGGATGAACGGCTGGAGTTAACTTCTCCAGTAGCTAACCATATCTTGCCCGTATTCCAGTCTACATCAAGCGCGCCTAAGGTTAAAACACCTTCGTAATCGAACACTGGCTCGAAAGAAGTTCCATTGTTATCGGTATACCACAATCCTCCAGAAGAATAGGCAACATAGAAATGTGATGGATCTGCTGGATTAACAGAAATATCAGAAACCCTTCCTGAGAAAACGGTAGGACCTACATTAGATACCTCCATATTCTTCAAGAGAGATTTTTCAACGAGGGATTTTTTCTTCATGTCACTCTCAAGCCTTTCTCCAGCAGCAGTAGGTTGAGGTTGGCTAAAAGCTGTAAAAAAGCTTAGCATGAATACGATAACAATTAAAAGTTGCTTTATCATCTTAAAGAAGTTTAGAATAAGTAGTAAGATATTAGTTATTGAAGGTGGAAAATAGGACTTTTATGCTAGATTTTCGATAACAATTAAGAATGATAAATAAGTTGATTAAATATTGGTTTTATTTAGTTTCTATGATGGTGCTTATACCAGCAGCGAAGGCACAGGATACATTGGTTTCTGCCTCGATAGATACCATAAGTATAAGCTCTTCTAGAATAAGCATGGATATACAGTCTTCTCCGCTTTCTGTTTCTAAGATAAACAACGAAACCGTTATAGATAGACAGTCACAATTGTCCGTAAAGCAAGTTCTGGAAAGTGTACCTGGCGTTTTCATCAACAATCAGAACAATCAAGCTCAAGATCTCAGGATATCGATTCGAGGTTTCGGATCTAGGTCTGCATTCGGTATCAGGGGAATAAAACTGATCGTCAATGGAATTCCAGAAACGACACCAGATGGTCAAGGACAAGTTGATAACCT
>CAZFJO010000163.1:0-3989 GCA_964518915.1 uncultured Saprospiraceae bacterium | reverse complement strand
TTTTATTCTGGTCGGCAATTCACTGGAAGATTACCGTTTCAAAACGGAGGCTGGATAGAGCTGGATAGACAATATTATGGCACAGGTTTTCAATATACCAAGAAGAAAACCCTCAGTTCTGGGTTATTGAAAATATCAACAGGGGTAGATGTTGTTTCTCAGACTGACGGAAGAGAACGATATCAAAATATAGATGGTACACGTGGTGAGGCAACCTTAAGCCAAGACGAAACATTTAATAATTATGCCGGATATGTATTATCTGTTTTATCAATTGATCAATGGACAATAACCGGAGGATTGCGATACGACATCAATGACCTAGGCATAGAAGATTTCTTTTTAGAAGATGGTGCTGATAACAGTGGAGATGTTGACTTAAAACAACTAAGTCCGAGTCTCGGAGTCTCTTACCGACTTAATGAAAAATGGACCACTTCACTGGGTTATTCCGATTCTTACGAGACACCTACATTGAGTGAGTATTCTGCTAATCCAGACAACACCAGTGGATTCAATCAGAATCTAAATCCTTTATTTTATAGCAACATAGAATGGACACTTAAGTATTACGACCAGGAGAAATTCTTTCGTTTTTCTGCATTCAATACAAGCGGACAAGATGAGCTTCTTCCATTTGAGTTGGCTGAATTTCCAGGAAGATCTTTTTTCAGAAATTCAGGTTCGACATCTAGATGGGGTATAGAAGCTGAATCTGAATTTAAAGTTCACCCACAGCACACCATCAACTCATCTGTAAGTTACCTGGATGCAACATTTTCTGAATATGTACTCGACGACGTGGATTTAGAAGGATTAAGCCTCCCTGGGATTCCAGACCTCACAGGTTTTCTAAGCTATTCATACCAACCTGAAACTGGCCAGCAAGGATTGCATATAAGAGGAGCCGCGAGTTATATAGGCAGATTGTATGCAGACAATAACAACAATGAAAAAGTTGATTCTTATGTGATTGCTGACTTAAGTATAGGTTATTCTATATATACTTCGCAATTAAAATTCTACCCGTTCTTTAAACTGTACAATGCCCTGGGTACATCTTATTTCGACAATATCAGGATCAACGCATTCGGTGGAAGGTACTATGAAGCGGCTCCGCCTCGACAGTGGGTTATAGGTTTCAATGTCCGATGGGAGTAAGATCTCGTGTCAAGCATCTTTACCCGCCTCGTTGTTCTCTAGATTTTTCACTTCAGATTCTACTGTTCTTAATTTAGCACGACAGAGACTGATAAGTTCTTGCGCCCTTGCGATCTGCTTGCTGAGGTTATCGATATCTAAGTCACTAGACTGAATCTCCTCAATGATTTTATTGAGCTCATTCATTGCTTTTTTATAGGTAATGTTCTTACTCATCTATGGTCGCTTTTTTAGTTGTATCTCTAAATGTAATGATCACGTTATCTCCTTTACTTAGGTGCTTACCATCCATAAGAATTCCATCTTCATTTTTAATAATTGAATATCCCTTTTTTAATATCAACTGAGGGTCAGACAATTGTATAATGGTCTCCATATGAGACAGTGATTGAATTTCTTTATTCAACCCTTGCATGCTGGCAGAGAAAAGACTAGATGCAATATTGTCTAGGTAATTAAATTCTCTTTCAAGTTGCTGGACAGGATAGAATAATATCTTTTGTGTCAGTGATTCTAACTTTATGTTCTCAATTTCTAGGACCTGTTTTCCTATAGAAGTTATGTCTTGCCCAATGCTCAGTAGATCACTTTCGAAATGCAGGGTTCTTTCGATTAGATAATCTGCGGCAGCAGTTGGTGTCTTTAATGAACGGTAACTTACGAGGTCTGCTACCGACTCATCTATTTCATGTCCTATTCCTATAAGACAGGGAATAGGAAGTTTAGCTATATGTGCTGCAATGTTGTAGTTGTCGAAGTAAGAAAGATCCAGTTTAGATCCTCCTCCACGAATAATGACAACAGTATCATACTCGTCAGATGCTCGTATTTCTCTCAATGCCGCAGTAACTTCTGACTCTACATTCTGACCTTGCATAGCGGCTTGGAAGAGGGTAGTCTTATATGCGTATCCATAACTGTTGCTTTCTAGCTGCTTAATGAAGTCTTGATATCCTGCCGCTTGTGCTGATGAAATAATGGCTATACTCTGGAAAACATCTGCTACAGCAACATGCTTATTACTATCATAAAAACCATCTGCTTTTAATCTTTCAATGATCTTCTTGCGCTCCATTTCCATCTGACCTATGGTATAGGCAGGATCTATATCCTCTACGATGAGCTTCATTCCGTATTTCTCATTAAAGTCAATACGAACTTTGAGCAATACTTGTGTGCCTTCTGATAATATAGCCGGTAGGAGTTCCTTGAGTTTGTTCTTCAGGAATAAGTAGGATTTATACCAGATTGCTGCAGAGGACCTTGCTATAATCTCACCAGTTTCATCGTCTTGCTGAACCAGTTCTAGGTACGCTTGTCCTCTGTGCATCTTACACTGAGCAATTTCTGCACTTATCCAGAGAGGTTCTGGAAAGTTCAGTGCGATAACCCGCTTGAGGTATTCATTTAAATCGTGTAATGTATAAGAATCCATAATCTTTTTAAGAAAGGCTAAGGTAGCTCAATAAGATCAGATAAGGGTAAAAAAAAAGTCATTCCGCGGTAGCGAAATGACTCTCTCGTAAATGAACGTCTTCGTTTTATGTTGAAATGACTTCTTTAACAATGTCGGCTGCCTCCTGTAATTGGATAGCAGATCTTACCTCAAGACCACTTTCATCAATGATCTTTTTAGCAAGGTCGGCATTGGTCCCTTGAAGTCTTACGATAATAGGAACAGTAATGTTCCCCATATTTTTATAAGCATCTACAACACCCTGGGCTACACGATCACATCGTACGATACCCCCAAAGATATTGATCAAGATTGCTTTTACATTTTCATCTCTTAAAATAATTCTGAATGCTTGTTCAACCCTAGCTGCATCTGCTGTTCCTCCTACGTCTAAGAAGTTAGCTGGAGAACCTCCAGATATTTTTATAATATCCATTGTTGCCATCGCTAGACCAGCACCATTAACCATGCATCCTACATTTCCATCAAGCTTTACATAATTAAGTCCATAACTCTGCGCTTCTACTTCTGTAGCATCTTCTTCATCTGTATCTCTTAGCTCGGCTAGATCTGCATGTCTAAATAATGCGTTGTCATCGATACTTACCTTACTATCGACAGCAATGATATCACCATGACCTGTCTTCATGCAAGGATTGATCTCGAAAAGAGATGCATCAGACGATACGAAAGCCTTATATAACTTAGCAATAAACTTAGTCATGTTCTTAAAGGCAGCTCCTTCTAAACCTAGGTTGAAAGCGATCTTTCTAGTCTGAAAAGACAACAAACCTAGATGAGGGTCTACATATTCTTTATGCACTAAGTGCGGTGTTTCTTCTGCTACTTCTTCTATGTTCATTCCTCCTTCTGTAGAGTATATGATTACATTCTGCTTTTTTTCTCTATCCATAAGAACAGAAACATAGAATTCATCGCATGAATCGAAATCCGGTACATACGCATCTTCTGCAATCAAGACTTTTCTTACCAATTTTCCTGCTCCATCTAGACCTCCAGGAGTCTGAGGAGTCTTAAGCATCATACCTAGTATATTACCAGAATGTTCCTTAAGGTCATCTAGGTTTTTAGCAACTTTAACGCCGCCGCCTTTTCCTCTTCCACCTGCATGGATCTGTGCTTTAACTATAGCGAATGATGTTCCTGATTCTGAAGTGATCTTGTTGTACGCATCTACTGCTTCTTCAACTGAATTGGCTACGTATCCTTTTTGGATAGGTACTCCGAATGATGCCAATAACTCTTTTGCTTGATACTCGTGTAAATTCATGTAATTGGATTGATTATCAGTGCCACAAAAGTAAATGAAATGAATCCTAATACAAGCATTTTGACAGGATAAATTTAAATA
>CAZFJO010000162.1:2087-8784 GCA_964518915.1 uncultured Saprospiraceae bacterium | reverse complement strand
TTTAGTACACTATTCAACAAGTATCAATGCCCCTATAGAAATCTTCAGTTTCATTACATATGACAGATTTAATACATTTTTAATGGATAATACTTGACACTTTCAAAAGAAGATTTTATGTTTGAATCATCATAATGAATGAAATTTCATCACATCCATAAGGATTAATTGAAACAACATTTTTTATAAAGATGAGGTAAGAGATCGGGCTCTACGACCCTCAGGCAACCTCCCTTAATGTAGGAAAGGTGCCAACTCCCTCCCAGATATTGGGGAATATAAATGAATGTGTTGTAGTCTTTTTTCCTTCTATTACCGTCTCTTTATTTTCTTGATTTCTGGTATTCGTTTTAGAATATTCACCCTTACATTACTTAGTAATATCAAAATCAAGAATCATGTCAAATCAAGAAAAAAGACTGCGTTTCGAAACCCTTCAATTGCATGCTGGACATACGCCAGATGCACAGACTAATTCGCGCGCTGTTCCAATTTATCAGACAACCTCCTTTGTATTTAACAATGCAGAACACGGCGCCAATCTATTTGCGCTTAAGGAGTTTGGTAATATTTACACAAGAATCATGAATCCTACAACGGATGCCTTCGAACAGCGAATCGCGGCTCTCGAAGGGGGTGTTGCAGCAGTAGCAACAGCATCTGGTCAAGCGGCACAATTCCTGGCACTCAACAACATTCTAGAAGCAGGTGACAATTTTGTATCCGCACCATATTTATACGGGGGAACATACAATCAATTTAAAGTTGCTTTTAAAAGATTGGGCATAGATGCTAGATTCGCCGAGGATGATACCCCGGAAAGTTTCTCTAAATTAATCGACGGAAAAACCAAGGCCATATACCTAGAGACCATCGGAAATCCTCAATTCAATGTACCTGACTTCGAGGCAGTTGCGGCCCTGGCACAATCTCATAACATTCCTCTAGTTGTAGACAATACATTCGGAGCAGGTGGTTTCTTATGTAGACCTCTAGAACATGGAGCCAATATTGTCACTGCCTCCGCTACTAAGTGGATAGGCGGTCATGGAACGTCCATCGGAGGTGTGATTATAGATGGTGGTAATTTCAACTGGGGCAATGGAAAATTCCCTCAATTCAGTGAGCCGTCTGAAGGTTACCATGGATTAAACTTCTGGGAAGTATTCGGAGAAGGAAACCCCCTTGGATTGCCTAACATGGCATTTGCCATCAGAGCGAGAGTAGAAGGATTGAGAGATTTTGGACCAGCATTAAGCCCCTTTAATTCCTTCTTACTGATCCAAGGATTAGAGACATTGTCATTAAGGGTACAGAGAACAGTGGATAATGCACTTGAACTGGCACAATGGTTGGAAAGTCACCCGCAAGTAGAAAGTGTAAATTATGCCGGATTAGAATCAAGCCCATACCATAAGAATGCTAAAAAATACTTGAAGCATGGTTTCGGTGGTGTTCTAAGCTTCAATATAAAAGGATCCAAAGAAGCTACTTCTGGATTCATAGATAACTTAAAACTCATCTCTCACCTGGCTAATGTAGGGGATGCTAAAACACTGATTATCCAGCCATCAGCAACAACTCACCAACAAATGACAGAGGATGAGCAGTTGAGGGCAGGTGTACAACCTAACCTCCTCAGACTGTCGGTAGGCATAGAACATGTGGATGACATCAGAGAAGATTTACAGCATGCATTTAGTGCCATAGTAGCTTAAAAACACACCCGTGGATATCAATAATAAAGCACAATACTATACTTATACTGAAAAGTTTCAGCTGGAATCTGGAGAGCATCTCTCTGGATTCCAGCTTGCTTACCATACCTATGGGAGTATAAATAAAGAGAAGAGTAATGTAGTATGGATCATACATGCACTCACTGCTAATTCTGATCCCACAGAATGGTGGCCAGGAGTTGTCGGCAAGCATGAAGCCATCAACCCAGAATCACATTTTATCATATGCGTCAATTGCCTAGGGTCTCCCTACGGCTCGACTTCACCACTTTCTATCAACCCTGACACCCACAGACCCTACTACCATACATTCCCTTCAATAACCAATAGGGATGTTGTGGATGGATTTGAACATTTGCGTAAGCATCTAGAAATAGATAAAATTAATCTACTCATCGGTGCCTCTCTAGGAGGACAGCAAGCCATGGAATGGGCCATTAAAAATCCAGACACATTCAATAATCTATGCCTGATCGGAACCAACGCATATCACTCACCCTGGGGAATTGCTTTCAATGAATCTCAGAGAATGGCCATCGAGGCAGATCAATCGTGGAAAGAAAATCAGCCAGAAGCAGGGATCATCGGATTGAAAGCTGCGCGATCTATAGCCCTACTCAGCTATAGAACAGAGAATGGGTATAACCTTACCCAACAAGAGACCGATCACAATAAAACAGATAATTATAAAGCATCAAGCTATCAACGGTACCAGGGAGAAAAAATAGCTGGACGATTTAACGCTTACTCCTACTATCTTCTTTCTAAAATCATGGATAGCCATAATGTGGCAAGAGAAAGAGGAAGTGTGTCTGATGCCCTCAATCAGATTAAAGCATCTACCCTTATCATAAGCATCCGTTCAGATATACTTTTTCCACCGCAAGAACAAGCTTTATTGCATGAGCACATTAAAAACAGTCGACTTGAAATCATAGATTCTAAGCTAGGCCATGATGGCTTCCTCACAGAAAATGTAAAAATATCTAGTCTTATTAAAGAACTAATCAGTTAATGAATTATAAATTCAACGACAGACTTGATATGATTAAAACCACAGCTAGGTCACATAAAAAAGGGGAAACAAATTTCCATTGCTTCCCCATATATTTATTTTATTATATGCTTAATTGTTCAGAATAAGAGGAAGTCCTCCTCCTTCTCCACCTACAATCACCACTTTGCTATTAGGAGATTGTGCCAACTCTAGGGTAGCCTCTATTCCCTTATCTTTTAGGATCTTATCTGTGAGGGAAGCATTCAGGATTTTATTGGCATCGGCTTTAGCCTGGGCCTCAATAATTTTTCTCTCAGCTTCTTTTCTTTCTCTGTCGAGTTTAAAGTCAAACTGAAATGCAAGTTGCTCTTCTTCTAATTTCTGCTCTATCGCTGCTTTCAACTTTTCTGGAAGCTGGACTGATCTTATCAATACTGCATCCAGCAACATATACTTCTCAGCAATGGCTTCCTTCGTCTTAGTGAATATTTCATCTTGGATAGCCTCTCTCTTCGTTGAGTAAAGTTCTTCAGGAAGATACTGACCGATTACCTCTCTGGTTGCTGATCTTATTTCTGGCTTGATGATGCTGCTGACATAATCCTTCCCTATTTCATCGTGCAAGTCACCTATCTTAGTAGGGTCAGGACTGAAACGGTAAGAAAGCTCTACAGAAATATTCAATCCATTCTTAGACAGAACATCCATTTCTGCAACTTGTTCCTTAATTCTTACATCGTACATAATCATGCTGTTCCATGGAGCGACAACATGGAATCCCTGACCATATACATTTTTCTTATCAAGCCCTCCTCCGAATCTCTCGAAGAGTACGCCCTTGACCCCAGGATCTATGGTTAAGAATGTTGTATTGCTTAATATCATTAAAAGCATAATAGCAAGGAAAGCATAAAGCCCTATCTTGAATACCTTAGGTGGAATCTGAGGTGCTGCTTTAGGAGGTTGTTGTGAGAATGACATGTACTAGTGTTTTTCAATTTAAAGCAAACAAAATCGTTTTTTTTACTTGCTTTACGGTTAATAAATCTTCTTCTACTATAACAAGATAGAAATAAAATCATTCACAACTTTAGAGGAAATTCTTTCTTTTATCGACGAGAGGTAGGATAAGGATTTATGAACCACAACTATTGCCACCTGTAACTACCTGTAACTACCTGTAATTGAGGATAAAGTCTCATAAGAAATGCGCACACTTAACCACGCATTCTTTAATTACAAAACCATGGTTTCTGCCAGATAATCCATAGAATCGCTCATTGTTTAAATTAATTTATGGAAGCTTGATCCATGCCTACTCTACCATGAAGTGGTAACCGATGCTTTTTAAGGTAATAATCTGTACGGCTTCATCCTCAGAAAAGATTTTCCTCAACTTTCTTATGTATACATCTAAGGTTCTAGAGTTAAAGATAGAATCACTTCCCCATACAGTTTCGAGAATCAGCTGTCGATCTATACTTCCATTGATATTCTGTGCGAAGAGCTTAACTATTTCATTTTCTTTATGGGATAATTTTATCACTTTATCTCCTCGTTTAAGGGATAGTTTTCCTGGGTGAAAAATAAAGGACGCCATCGCATAAGTTCCATGCATTTTCTTTTCCTTCCCGACAGTAAGATTGATAAGGTTTTCAACCCTCACAATCAATTCTTCCATTGAAAAGGGCTTCTTAAGGTAATCATTGCCTCCGACATTAAATCCCTTAAGCAAGTCGTCTTGTTGATCTTTAGCAGTAAGAAATATAATAGGTACATCAGCATCCATCTTTCTTATTTCCTGTGCGATCATAAAACCGTCTTTGCCAGGGAGCATTACATCCAGTATGCATAAGTCAGGTTTAAAATTCTGAAATTCCCTTGCGGCAAATGTCCCGTCCATAGTATGACAGATCTCATAGCCCCTTGTTTCTAAACTCTCCTTGACGATCTTAGCTAAGAAGGGTTCGTCTTCTACGTACAAGATTTTACTCATATTGTGGGAAGGTTAATCATAAATGTAGTTCCGACACCTTGCTTACTGCTCAGTTCTATTGTTCCAGAATGGGCCTCAATTACATCCTTGACATAGCTTAGCCCTAAACCATGCCCCTTAATGTTGTGAATGTTGCCAGTAGGTACTCTGAAAAATCGGTCAAATATTTTTTCTTGATATTCGCTGGATATTCCTACTCCATTGTCGGATACCTCTAAGGAGTACTTATCTACATCGTGTACAAGCTTTATATCTATGCGCGGATCTCCGCTTCCGTACTTTAAGGCATTATCTATAAGATTATATACAACATTAGAAAGGTGGATCTTATCTACATTTAAGTACGAAGTCCCCTCGGGAAGGCTTAGGTTAAGTTTTGCGTGAAATTTATCCAATTGCAACTTCATCGAAGAACTTACTTCGCGCAACAGTTGATTCACATCCAATTTACTTTTCTTTAATTGCAATTCCCTAGCATCCTGATATGAAGACATCTTCAATACCTTGTTGACAAGAATGGACAATCTATTTAGCTCATGTTTACTTATGTCTAGATATTCTTCTCTTTTTTTCTTATCCTCTAAAGCACCAAAACTCTGCAGTGCTTCTATGGCTACCCCTACGGTAGCAATCGGTGTTTTCAACTCATGAGTCATATTTCCTATAAAATCAGATTTAAGTTTAGACAGACGCTCCTGATTTTTTACATTTTTCATCAGCAAGAAAAAAGTAATGCCTATTACTCCGAGGAGTAATACCCCGAAAAGCATATTAGGCACAATTTTTTTAAGCAGATAATTAGAATAAGAGTTAAACCTAATCAATTTAAAATCAGGAGAAAAAAAGCTAGGTTTATCTACCATGAATTCAATCCTTTCCACATCAAGAAGCGTAGAATCTTTACTATCTATGATTTCGAAAGTTGTAGGCAACCCTAAATTTTCAACACGTGACATATACTCGCGACGTAAATCTGGATTTCTAACTGCTGCATCCTGTTCAGTAAGCTCTATAACATTGAGATCTGTATCATCACCATTTTGAAAAGTGATGGAAACTTCTCTTTTAAATGGTTGATGATTTATAGACGTATCGATTCTAAATTCAGTCAACGACTGATCAAGAGAATCGTTTCTTTCTATGGACGCTATTTCGTGCATAGGGTGACTTACGTTTTCTGAAATCACTTCAGGCATTAACGTAGAATCTCCACTTACTTTAAAATTATAAAATTTTATTTCACTTGCTTGAGTATCTCCAGAAGAATCAGATCTTATCACTAAGGTGTCTCCTGATTCGGAGGTAGCCTGTTTTAAATAAGAATACAATATGTTATTATCAAGTGCATCGTTAGCAGCATTCATGTGATACTCAAGTTGCTGGCTTAGCAACTCCTTCTCTTCATTGTAGGAACTCCATAACCAGTACCCTAAGAAAAGCACTAAGCCGATACAGCTTATAATCGTAAGTAAGGGAGGCAAGGTTTTTTTAGAAAATGACATAACGCATTAATTATGATGCCTCTAAACTACACTTGATCTTCTAAGAATAAAAACGATTTAACCTTAATTAACCTAGCATCAACGTTGATTAACGCAGTTACCTGTATAAGTGATATACATTTGGATCATCAATCATACACCAAATAATAAAATCACTTACTATGAAAAATCTATTCTTAATTATCATTACCTCTCTATTACCTATTCTTTCTTATGCTCAGACTTCTGGAAAAGCTACTTATACTGAAACCACGATACTTTCCGAAGAGCAGAAAGAAAAAATGTCACAATTCAGTGGACTGCTTTCAAGTATGCCTACTCCTGTCAGGCAGCTATCATTCGATCAAGTACATGCATCATACATTGATGTCAGCAAAACAACCGAATCTGAATCCACAATAGAAGAAGATGATGGTTCAGTAATGAAAATCCAGTTTGTCCATGAACAAAGCGAGGATAATTT
>CAZFJO010000162.1:0-1987 GCA_964518915.1 uncultured Saprospiraceae bacterium | reverse complement strand
GTAATTATAAACCCTGCAGATTCATCGATGGTTACTTTCGGAATAACCGACAACTCTGGAAAGTTCAACTTATACAATGTTCCTGATGGAGACTTTAAACTACAGATAACCTATATAGGCTATGGGACATTTGAGCAACCCTTCCAGTTGACAGAATCTGATAAAGCAAAGGACTTAGGTACCATTAAATTATCAGAAGACAATAACCTCCTCGCCGAAATAGTCGTCAAAGCGGAGCACATCCCGATAACCATCGACGGAGATACCGTCAACTATAATGCAGCAGCATTTAAAACCAGAAAGTCGGATGCCGTGGAAGACTTACTAAAGAAACTCCCAGGAATGGAAGTTGATGGAAATGGAGACATAAAGGTACAAGGAGAAGATGTCGAAAAAGTCTTAGTAGATGGGAAAGAATTCTTCGGTGGCGACCACAAAATCGCAACTAAAAATCTACCTGCAGATGCCATAGAAAAAGTAAAAGTATATGATAAAGCTTCTGAAGATGCTGAGTTTTCTGGAATTGACGACGGGAATAAAAGCAAGACCATTGACTTAAAACTTAAGAAAGATAGAAAGCAAGGAATTTTCGGTAAGCTCATGGCCGGCGGAGGATCAGAAGAAAGATTCGATTCTAAAATCCAACTCAATAGATTTAGTTCTAAAAGTCAAGCATCCATTATCGGAAACTTTAACAACATCAATAATGTCGGTTTCTCTATGAATGACCTCTTAAGTGCCGGAGGAGGAATTTCTTCTCTTAATAGTTTCAGTATTGTCAACAATACGGGTGCTCCACTTAACAATGGACAAGGTGCGAATGGAGATAATAAGAGTGCCACTTCTGGCATCAATTACAACTACGACTTCTCTAAAAAGATAAAACTACGATCTTCTTATTATTTCAATTACGCAGATCAATTCTTATCTGAAGAATCTACAAGCGAACAGCTTCTGCCAGATGTTTTCTATCAAGTAGACAGAAACAACGAGTCTTTCTCTGATAACCGTGGACACAACATTACGACTAAGCTCATGATGGACTTAGATTCTTCTACTCAAGTCACCCTCAATCAGAAACTCAATCTTACAGATAGTGACTCCAGATCCATCAGTAATCAGAATACCTTCTCTGACAATTCAGAAATATCAAGTGGACTCAGTAATTACAATTCGATTAACGACGGCCTCAATTATCAAGGAAGTCTTACCTTACGAAAAAAGCTCTACAAGAAAGGAAGAATCCTTAAGCTTAGTGGATCTCTTTCTACCCGTAACGATGATGGGCGAGAATTCATAGACAACATTTTCAGTATAATGGATGTAGATGAAATCTTGAGACAAAATCAACTAGGAAGTAGATCGGTTAATACTTCTGGAGCGGAAATGAAATATACAGAACCTCTCAGCAATAGACAACACCTATCAATAGGTATGAAATGGAATGATTATCAAGAAAACTATGGAAAGGAATTTCTAGACATCGTGGATGGTTCCAGCAGCCTAGGAATAAGAAATGAACTTCTCAGCGGGCAATTTAATCAAGACAGAATGTACTTAGACCTGTTTTCTTCATACAGAATCAAGGTAGGGAAAATGAATTTAAATACAGAGGTTTCCTATCGAACTCTTTCCTGGGAAGTATCTAGCCCAGAAAATTCATTGCTTGATAGATCGAAAAGCTATATACTCCCATCTCTAAATCTTGATCAGAGAATGGGGGATGGGTCCATCCGATTGAACTATACAACCTCTGTACAAGAACCCAGTCTGACGCAATTACAACCGATCGTAAATAATGTCAACCCTTTAGTATTGGTCACGGGGAACTTAAGCCTTGATCCGGTATATACACACAACTTATTTCTCAACTTCCACCATTATGATCAATTTAATTTCCGGTCCTTTTTCACCTATGCAAGTGTTCAATTCATTAATAACCCTATCATCAATAGCAGAACCATCGATGACAACTTCGTAACCACCA
>CAZFJO010000161.1:7433-8796 GCA_964518915.1 uncultured Saprospiraceae bacterium | reverse complement strand
ATTCTGAAATACCCCTGTGAATCTAGGGCACGTGATCGATCCTACAAGCACAGAAAAAAATATGGATTCTTCTGGTCGGAAAGAGAATTGTTTTCTCAAGTTGTAGAGCCTCTAGGTATGCATCATGAAGAAGACGATGATTATGTTATCTATAAGAGGCATCCGTTCGTATACCTAGTAGAAGCAGCCGATGATATCTGTTACAATATCATAGATATGGAGGATGCGCATAGGTTGGGAATCCTGTCTAGATCTATAATTGAAGAATTATTGATAGAGTTGATAGGACAGATCGGAAATCCAGATGACAACTTGCATTCGATCAAGGAGGCATTCGTCCGATTGACAGATGATAACTCTGCCATTGCATACTTGAGGTCTAAGGTGATCAATTCTCTTGTCAATGCTTGTTCTAGAATATTCATAGAAAATAGGAAGGCCATTCTTGAAGGGAATTATAACTCAACCCTCATCGATGATATCGAAGCGTATGCACCACAACTCAGGGTAATTAAAGAAATATCACTAGAAAAGATATATCGCCATAAATCTGTAATTGAGATTGAAATTGCTGGATACAATGTTATGTCAGAACTTCTTGAGTTATACATCCCTGCCGTGCTTTCCTCTTCGATCAATGCTAAGCAGAAAGCGGCACTCCGGTTGTTGCCATCACAATACCATGGGCTAGTCGATGACAACCCATATAGGAAATCGATGTTGATCCTTGATCATGTTTCCGCGATGACAGATGATTATGCGACCGAGCAGTATAGAAAGCTCAAGGGAATTGAGATTTCTAAGCACAATTAAGGACTATATGTAAATTAAGAATGTACTTGAATCGCACCTAAAACTGTGCATTCGTTTCAAGTAGGTAGAAGACTGATTTTAATTAAAGTAGGAAGGATTCTACAACACCGGGAACATTTATTACTTTCACGACGTTTTTAAGAATCAGTACCTCTGTAAAGACAGCGCGTATTTTAATTTTGGGGCTGACTGGTATCGACAGGAAAGAATACTCTGTCAGTAAGCATGTCGGAGCATTGATCTTACACTCCGTTAACAAATGAAGTTCAAACCATAAATGGCGAAAGACAATTCGCACTAGCTGCCTAATCTAGGATTAGTAAGCTTTTAAGCTTGGTACTTGATACCTGATACACAGAATCAAGCTTTCACAACCTCAGGTAAGAAGGGTAGAGGACTTCGGTTATTCTTCGAGATTAAGAAGTTAAGTTGATGGTGTCGCTGTTTCTATGCCTGCCTGATACCGACAATTAGAGTAGAAACTAAACATGTAGAAAGCTCATAGATGCTTTGTCTGGACCGGGGTTCGACTCCCCGCAGCTCCACATAC
>CAZFJO010000161.1:0-7333 GCA_964518915.1 uncultured Saprospiraceae bacterium | reverse complement strand
AAACATAGAGATTCTAGATCTTTCTACTATATTAAAGCTTCAACTACTAAAAATTACTCATGAAAAGGTATGTATACGAAGCCGTCCAGATTACATTCAGTATCTGGACAGGTCGATCTAAAGATGACTATTTAGAGATCATCAATGAAAGAGGTATAGAAGGATGGAGGTTTGTCGGGTTTCTACCTGGAAATCTAAAGCCTAAAGGAAAAGGAGTTAGGGGTACAGAGTTGATCTTTGAAAAAGAATCTGATGATGCGCTTACTGAAATAGGATAAGCAAGCTCGTTTTATACATTGCTACAAGAATCATCTTTTCTGGGAATATTCGCAATGGGTCACGAACTCTATGGAAGTTTAAATTTCCAGAGTCTACTTAAAACAAAAAGGGTAAACCAGAATGACATCTAGCTTACCCTTACATATACTTTAGTGTAACAGTGTGTTAGTTGTTACTGTTTTCTATTCTGATCTTGTCCCTTTAAGTACAAGCTCCATGCCTTCTACAGAAATTACGGCATCCATTTTATCCCCTTCTATGGTTCCTTCTATATCACATGCCATGCCTTGAAACGAAATGCCAAAAGAAAATTCACCATCTTCTATTGTTAGATCACTTGCTTCTATCGTTGCGCCTGCCACGCTTAAAGTAGCTGAATAATCACCATCTTCTCCAGTTATTTCAATCTCGCCACTATATGTCATATCTGGCGCTTGAACCGTAAAGTCCCAAGTTCCTGTAGGATCTGTATCCACGTTGTTCATTGCATTGCCTGTGATAAACATACATGCAAGCATTAAGGTAAATATCACTTTCATAGTTATAATATTATTTTGTTTAAATAATGGATGCTTAAGATAACACTTGTGGTGTTTCTAAGATGTCTTTTTCGACATATTGTCAGAAAATTGGTATGGATGTTTTAATTTTTATTCCCAGCAGGAACAGCGTAGGAATCTCTAGAATAGATTTTAGCGTAATTATTCCAGGGTGTAGTCTTAAAATGGTCACCTGCAAAATAAGTTATAATCTGCTCAAATCTATCAGATCCTTGAAAACCCGGTATAGGTTGAAGGACGTTGAAGCTTTCATCAATAAACACCACGGTAGGAAAACTGAGTTGTCCCTTGGTTATTTCTAATGCCAGCTCGTGGTAGCCTTTCTTACCTCTTTTGATGAAACTATACATTTTACCATTATAGAAGATGTCTTCCGTGGATTGTGCATCAAACTTGATAGGGTAAAAATTCTCATTGACATAATCTACAATGAATTCATTTCTGAAGGTAGACTTGTCCATTTTCTTGCACCAGTTACACCACTTGGTGTAAATATCTACAACGAACTTTCTCTTTTCCGTTTTATTCTTCTCTATGGCTTGTTCCCAAGTCATCCACTTGATCTTCCTCTGTCCAGTAAGGGGAAGCACCAAAAAGCTCAACAACATGATAACAATAAAAGATCTAACGTTCATAAGTAAGCGTATTACAGCTTTTCTGAGTACAAATATCAACTAAATAACAACATTTGTCAAAAGTCTATTAGTACAATGACTTGCTTTAAAAGAATTTTAACTCAAATGCTAAATTTACCTATAAATCCACTTAATATTATCGTCTTTCAAGCTTAATTCTGTCCGTAACTTACCATGTAGGTTAGGTGCCTTTATACCAGCTCCTAATTTATCCTTTATGGTGATTACCCTGGCTTCGTCCCACAAGCCCTTGTCTATAAACGATTGTATAGTGGCAGCTCCACCTTCCACCAGTAGTCTGTAGATGTTTTCTTTCCTTAAGATCGAGACAATTTCATCTATTTCTGTCTCTAAGTTGATGTTGTGTTTTTCTGACTTCAAGTTCGGATTGTTGCCTAGATATAGGTAATTGTCGTCTTGAAAAACACGGTAGTCAGGATTTAGTCTTCCCCGTCTATCGAGGATTATTCTTCTAGGGTCATCTCCCGGATGATACCGAGTTGTGAGAGATGGGTTGTCTATTCTGACCGTTTCTGACCCGACTAAGATTCCATGGTTTTCGCCGCGCCACTTGTGGGTCTTTACGCCCGTGTATTCATTGCTTAGCCAGGTCTTTTCTCCACTGATCCCTAGGTAGTTATCTGATGATTTTACAACCTTTAATGTAATGTAAGGTCGATCTTCTAATATCCACGTAGTGAATGGTCTTATACACGCTTTAGATTCTTCTTCAAGGACACCACACGTTACGTGGATGCCAGTGGCTTGAAGCAATGAAAGGCTCTTTCCAGCCATGGCGGGATTCGGGTCGGTTGTACCTACCACAACTGTTTTTATTCCTGCTGTTATTATGGCCTCTGAACAAGGGGGCGTCTTGCCATGAATACAGCATGGTTCTAGGGAAACATATATTACACTGTCAGGAATTAAATGTCGATCTTCTTTTTTTACATCTCGGAGGCAGTTAACCTCAGCATGGGCCCCACCATATTCCTTATAACTTCCCTCTCCTATAATCTCGTCGTTGTAAACCAGTACAGCACCTACGTTAGGGTTGCCTCCTACGTTTTTGCCAGCGAGCTGAGCAAGCTGTAAGCAGCGTTTCATAAAGACAGCATGCTTATTCATGCTGATTGGGTATGCTTTTTTAGGATAGAAATAACGTAATCAAGTTCATCTTCTGAGGTGAGGTGTGAAAAAGAAAACCGAATGCTTTTTCTGTCATCCGGGTGCTGAATGGCCTTAAGTACGTGAGAATCGGCTTCAATTCCTGAGCTGCATGCACTGGCAGAAGATGCTGCGATTCCTCCTATATCCAGATTAAACATGAGCATATCTACATGGGGAGATGATGGAAATGAAACACTGGTTATATGAGAAGCTCTTGTGTCAGATCCATTTATCCATGTTCCTTGGATTTCTTGTAAGACCTTTTCTTCAAAATAAGACTGCCTTAAGGCAATGGTTTCTGCTCTCTCTTTCAGGTCTCTATCAGCTATTTCGAGCGCTTTGGCCATACCAGCTATGCCTATTATGTTTTCAGTACCTGCACGCATGTTTCTTTCTTGAGCACCTCCGTAGATCATGGGTTTAATCTGAACCTCATCGTTGATATACATAAATCCTACACCCTTAGGCCCATAAAATTTATGTGCTGAGCCAGCCGCTAGATCAGCATGTAGTGTTGTGAAATCTAAAGGGATTTTCCCTATCGATTGAACTGTATCGGTATGGAATAGTGCGCCGGCTTGAGCGCATATCTCTCCGATTCTATCAATCGGGTATATGTTGCCTATTTCATTGTTGACGTGCATGACTGAAACAAGCGTTTTCTTATTGTCATTGAGCATGCCTTCGAGGTCTTGGATGGAGATGTTTCCTTTATTATCCACCTTAAGAGGAATGGCTTCTAGAGCATGAATTTTTTCAATCTCTTCTATACAGTGGATGCCACAGTGATGCTCTAAAGGAAGGAATATTATCCGCTCAATATCAAGGTCTTGTACGCTTCTTTTTAGCAAGGTGTTGTGCGCTTCTGTTGCGGAAGAAGTAAAAAATATTTCTCCTATAGAACAATTCAGAACCTGAGCAATGGTTCTTCTAGATTTTTCGACAACTGTTCTGGCCTCCCTTCCTAACCGATGGATAGAACTGGGATTTCCATAATAGTCTCTCATAATCTCAGACATATAATCTATAACCTCTGGATGTATCGGCGTAGTAGAGGCATAATCTAGATAGACATTCATAGTTATATTGTTATGGGCTAGTTAAACCAATCTTGCACAAGTGATTTCTCGTAAGGAGATACCGTCTTGTGCTCATATTCATTCTTAGAGCAGATGTATTCATAATCATTGCTCCATGTCTCATGATGGATAGACAATTGTTCTATGGCATCTAGAATATAATGAACTTGATCATCGCTGAGTGTAGGGTGTAAACTAAGTCTTATCCAACCGGGCTTTAGGGTATTGTCACCAGCGGAAATCATATCTGTAATTGCCCTTGATTTTTGTTGCGATACCTCTAGTAAGTAGTGTCCATACGTTCCTGCGCAAGAGCATCCTCCTCTTACTTGTATTCCATAGCGATCATTGAGTAACCTCACGGCGAGGTTATAATGCAAGTTGTCAATATAGAAGGAAAAAATGGAGAGTCTATCTCGATGTTGTGGAGCGAGGATATGAAGATTCCTTATTTTTTCTAATCGGTCAAATGCAATTTTATTGAGGTAGTGCTCCCTTTCCTTGATCTTAGTGGTATTCATTTCGTCCTTCAATTGGACACACATGGCTACTCTTATCGTCTGCAGGAAAGCAGGCGTTCCTCCATCTTCTCTTGCTTCTATCTCGTCGTAGTACTTGTGTTCTCCCCATGGGTTGGTCCAGTCTACTGTACCTCCTCCCGGGTTATCGGGAATTTTGTTGGTATACAACTTAGGGTTGAAAATCAGAATTCCAGAACTACCCGGCCCGCCCAGGAATTTATGAGGAGAAAAGTAGATAGCATCTAAGTAAGCCTCAGGATCTTCTGGATGCATATTGATGTCGATATAAGGAGCTGAACAAGCGAAGTCGACAAAACAGTATCCTCCCACTTGGTGCAATTTCTTAGCAATTTCATGATAGGGGGTGTCGATGCCTGTTACATTAGAACTAGAGGTTACTGCTGCAATCTTAACCTTTCTATCTGCATAAGTCTGCAATAAATCATCAAGATGGTCGAGACAGACTAGTCCTTCTGGATCCGCTCTTATTATTTCAACGGTAGAGATGGTTTCTAGCCAGGATGTCTGATTAGAATGGTGCTCCATATGACTGATGAAAATGACCGGTTTTTCGCTTTCTTCTATGTTACATCGGCTGCGGTATTTTTCGTGCATTTTTAAGCCGAGGATCCGTTGGAATTTATTTACTACTCCAGTCATACCACTGTTAGAAGAGATAAGAATATCCTCTTCTCTGGCATGGACATGTTTCTTTATAATCTTTTTAGCTTGGTGGTAAGCCATGGTCATAGAAGAACCAGTAATGGTTGTTTCTGTGTGCGTATTACCGACGTATGGTGCTATTTTAGTTCGGATCTTTTCTTCAATCGGACCGTACAGACGGCCGCTTGCGATCCAGTCAGCGTATAAAATCTGCTGCTCGCCGTAAGGAGAGTTAAAGCGCTGATCATTGCCTATTATGTTTTCTCGGAAACGCGAGAAATGTGCTTCGTGCATAAGGTTAGGTTAAGGTGTTAATCAAAGATAGATGTTTTAACCTTGTCGATCAGCTCTTCTGCTTTAATTTTTGACTTGCCTTCACTATATATGCGTATGATGGGTTCCGTATTGGATTTTCTTAAGTGTACCCATCCATCTTCAAAATCTATTTTAACCCCATCGACGTCGTTTAACGTTTCATTCTTAAACACTTCTTTTGCTTTAAGCAATAAGGCATCCACATCAATCTCAGGCGTAAGCTGCAACTTGTCTTTTACCATTTCATAGGAAGGGTAAGTCGCTTTTAAGGCAGTCATAGACAGATTCTTACTGGCTAGAAGATTTAAAAACAGGGCAATCCCTACCAGTGCATCCCTTCCATAATGGAGGTCTGGAAGAATGACGCCCCCATTTCCTTCTCCTCCGATTATGGCATCCGTAGCCTTCATCTGGTTGACTACATTTACCTCACCTACAGCACTGGCCGTATACGTCTGACCATACTTGCGCGTAACATCTGCAAGTGCTCGGGTAGAGGATAGATTACTGACTGTATTCCCTGGCTTGATAGATAGCAGGTAATCTGCTACTGCGACCAGCGTGTATTCTTCTCCGAAAAGGGCTCCATCTTCACACATAAATGCTAGCCTGTCTACATCAGGATCTACCGCTATTCCTAGATGTGCTTGATTTCCAATTACAGCCTGACTTAATTGGGTCAAGTGCTTAGCCAGTGGTTCTGGATTATGGGCAAATTCTCCGTTCATTTCCTCGTTAATTGCAATAACCTCACAACCGAGTCTTTCTAGCAATGGAATAACAGATATGGCTCCCGTAGAATTAATACAGTCTACCACCACTTTATACTTCATAGCCTTTATATCTTCTACATAAACATACGGTAGGTTAAATATATCTTCTATGTGCCTATCCATCATGCCTTCCTCGTGGGTAAGGGATCCTAGTTCATCTACTTCTACGAATGACAAGTCCTTCTCATTTATTAATTCTAAGATGTGACTTCCGTCCGCTGCTGATATGAATTCTCCTGATTCATTTAGGAATTTCAGTGCATTCCACTGCTTGGGATTGTGACTAGCTGTAAATATAATTCCTGCACCTGCATCCAGATACTTCACAGCCATTTCTACGGTAGGGGTAGTTGACAACCCTAAATCCACAACATCTATACCTTGCATCAATAAGGTCTGGATCGCAAGGGTAGAAACTTGAGGGCCTGAAATTCTACCATCTCTACCGACAACCACCTTGAGTCGGTTTCCTTTTTTCTTCAACCAACTCCCGAATCCCGCCGTACATTCTACGATGTCTACAGGTGTAAGGTTTTCTTGGGGTTCTCCTCCGATTGTTCCTCGGATTCCCGAGATAGACTTAATTAGTGTCATATTATTTTTTTTACTAGGCACAAATGTAAGAATTGTCTCAGTTTACACGATTATTGCACGATAAATTGTAGCTTCCATGATGGGTATTTTAGAATTCGATACATTGCTTTTTCAGTGGGTCAATAATGATCTTACTAACCCCGTCTTCGATTGGGTACTTCCGATTATGAGAAATAAGCTTACATGGATTCCAGTATACATAGGTATAGTTGCTTATATCGTACGGAATAAAAAGAGGTGGTTGTGGACGTTGCTTTTCTTGTTCATAGGGGTAGGCATCAGCGACTACACATCGAGCAGCATAATTAAGAAGTCTGTAGAGCGGGTAAGGCCTTGTAATACGGAAGGATTAGCTGTAGTGGAGCGGGTACATTGTGGTGGAGGCTATAGTTTTACCTCTTCTCACGCTGCGAATCATTTTTTCATTTCATGTTATCTAGCCTTGGTTGTTTTTCTTACAAGCAGAGCAAGATGGATGCTGATGGCTTGGGCTGGGATTGTCAGTATATCTCAGGTATATGTGGGCGTACATTATCCCCTAGACGTGTTGTCAGGCGGATTGCTCGGTGCCATCATTGCCTATGTGATGTATCTCGCTTACGCAAATGTTGTAAAGAGGAAATACGCTTAAATCAAGTCTTTAACTTTCTTTCGGTCTAACCATAGAACTTCTATGCCCGAATAGATGGTGATCAGTACAATGTAAACACACATCAGGGCTATGATTCGATCGATCCATATAGG
>CAZFJO010000160.1:7540-8799 GCA_964518915.1 uncultured Saprospiraceae bacterium | reverse complement strand
GCATGCAGATGAATTTTAATCTTATCTACACTTCTCGCACACTCATTCTTTCTGACAATAGAGATGAATGGAGAGGAAGCGTAGGTGTAAGTCAATCATTCTAGCACCCTTCAACTTATGAAAAAAACAATACTTATAATATCGATTGTAATAGCTTGGGCGTCACAGGCCATTTGCCAAAGAGCGATAGATATAGATGCTGTCATAATCAGCGAGCCTTATCCAACAAGATTGTCTACTTACGTGGAAGAGCTAGACAAGATTCTGATTATGATTAAAAACAATACGGGGAGACAACAAGAGTTTGTACTGGATGCAAGAGTATATAAAGATGGTCAGCTTTATGCATTTTCTGATATTTCAAGTAGGAGTGGAGATGAGTCGATAGTGCCATTTATTTTTGAGCCAGGTCAGCAAGATGTAATAGCTGGAAACGATCTATACAATTCGTATGGGAGTTTAGATAATTTTCTGACCTATGTCGGAAATGATAATCTCAATGACATATCCCTTGCAGGAACACTGCCGGAAGGGAGGTATAGAATTTTAATTACGGCACACGATTTTGATACTGGAACCATCTTATCGGAAGGAGAAAACAGCAATGAGTTTCTGATAGAGATGATGCCTCCGCCTAGGTTCATACAACCGACTCCATTTTCTACAACGCATATCCCTAATGACATTTCTGAATTTTTAATGTACTGGGAACACGACATTATATCTGCTGGATTTCAGGATATAGAATACGACTTGAAGATAATCGAATTATCAGACGCACTAGAATATGATCCAGCATTCGTAGAAACGATAATGATGCCCGCTGCGCAGAGTCCTGCAGACTGGCATTTCCGACGGGAGAACCTGATAGAAAGGCTTTTTAACTATGACCTAAATGGGGACATACCTTTACGGGTCAATCATTCTTACGCAGCTCAGGTCACTGCTGTAGATAGATCTGGAAACACCATATTTCAGAATGATGGTAAGAGTTCGGTTGTGATTTTTTCTTATGGCGATGCGGGTTTCTTCGATGAAATAAACGAGTATAATTTAGAAGTAAACTATCCGATAGCCATGGATACGCTGCCGATATCATCTCTGCCTCTTGTCTTAAGATATGTAAAAGATGACAAACTTGATTTTAAGGAATTTAAGCATACCTATAAAATCAATGGAGCAGGAAATTATGTCAAGGCATTTTCTCGACCAGAAGGATATGAAGACAGCATGAGCCCAGGTGAGGAAAACGAAGAATC
>CAZFJO010000160.1:1842-7440 GCA_964518915.1 uncultured Saprospiraceae bacterium | reverse complement strand
GGAATCAGAATTTTATCATCCCAGTTCGACTTTTTCTTTCGTCTTGTATCAAGAGGAAAAAGAAGAAGTAGTTGCTGTAGAAAATGAAGAAAGTGAAGGAGATTGCAACGAACAGTGTTATAAGACCGAAACGAATTATACCATTGCGGCTGAAGCAGTTACCGCTCGTGGGCAAATGGAAAATATAGATGTCATTAAAGCTGGAAATTTTAATATTTCAATTACTGAGATATCCTTTTCTGGCGATGAAGCTTCTGGAAACGGATTCGCTACCCTTAACTTATATGGAATAGAACTACCGATAAGAGTAGCCTTCTCAGAAATAAAAATCAATGCTCAATCTCAATTGATTGATGGAATAATAAAAGCAGAAAAGGATCAACTGGAAATATCAGATGTGATTGATAATATAAATCTAGAAGGCGTAAATCCGAACGAATTTTTATCGGATGAGCAAGCTGAAATGATCAACAATGCTCTGGAGAATTACCGACAGATAAGTGCCCTAGCAATGGGTGATCCAGTAGGTATGCCAGTAGGAATCAATCAGACCATCAATGGCGCAGAATTGTTACTCGCTCTGACGAATGTTTCTTTCGAGCCGAGAGAAGCATACTGTCAGATACTTGTTAATATTCCATTTCAGTTTTACGATGAAATAAGATACATCAGTATGGGTGCTTCTAGGATCTGCTTGACTACAGGGGGATTCGGACCGGAAGCGACGGTTCATATGGTTAAGTCATTTACATTTGACATAGGAGACTTCGAAGACCCACTGAGTTATTCAGAGGAAGACCTAGAAAGGTTCAGTGTTTCTCTATTAGGGCCTGAAGATCTAGACAACATGGAAAACATCCAAGCAACGAAGATGTCCTTCGATTGCAATGGGATTAAAGATTTAGGAATAAGAGGAAGGGTACAATTTCCGACTAATCTTATCGTAAAAGAAAATGAAGATGGCTCCCGAAACTATACAGAAAGAGCAGCAGGGACTTTTTATTTCTCTTTGGGGAGAGACCGCGAATTCGAAGAAGGAGAAACTGACACTGGTTCAGAAGGAGAGGAGGAAAGTGTTTCTTCTCAAGGAACAGATGACGAAAAGACGCTCCACATTGTAGCAGAAATAGAATCTATGGATCAATTTCAGATCCCTGGACTGAATGACTGGTCTGTCGGTGTAGAGCGGGCTTATATAGATTTTTCTCAATTGGAAAATGCCATAAGTTTCGACGACGCACTGCCAGAAGATTACGGTCATGAAGCATTCTCTGAGTCAGGAGAAGATGAAGCCTGGCAAGGATTCTGGATGAAAGAGTGCACAGTTAAATTACCTGCTTTTCTCAATGAAGGCGAAGAACGCATCCAATTTCAAGTATCTAATATGATCATCGATGATCAGTATTTTACTTCTAATTTTAATGTGCAGCCAGCAGCTGAAGGAAGTATAGAAGAATGGAGAATATCTCTGGATTCTGTATGGGTTCAGATAACGGAAAGTGAATTTGAAGATGGAGGAATTAAAGGAGAGATGCAGATGCCACTGATCCCTCAGCCGATGGAGTATAGAGCCATTTTAGATTACAATACGGACGATCCAGAAGATAGAACACTGGCATATTCATTTGCAGTGAGCCCAAGTAGTACAGTAGATATACCGCTTTTTATGGGGCAAGCTGATTTAACCAGAGAAACATATGTCAAGATAGGATATCAGCACAATCTGGATCAAGAGTCAGAAGATGATCAAGGGGAAGTATTGATAGAGGCTGCTCTGGTCGGTGGATTGTCATTGTCTACAGAATTCGTACAAGAGACCGATGTTCTTGCAGCCTTACCATTTGACTTATCGCTGATGCGTCTGCCCTTTATGGTGAAGTACAGTACAGTGGATGGGATAGATGGTTACTTTGGTTTTAGTGACGATGGGCAGCAAGCACTGCTCGCTGGGATAAACGAAATATCTGGAGAATTCCAGCAAGTAGCGGAAGATGTAGAAGTTCTGAATTCGTTCTTCGATGGTTCACTACAGCCAGGAGGGCAAGGAGAGATGGTTGGGTTTTCATTTGGCCTGAAGGAGATGGCAGTAGAGGGAACTGATATAGAAAATTTAAGATTAATCTTCCATCCATTCGTCAATATTATAGGGGGAGATTATGGATTCGGAGGAGAGGCAAGATTGACCTTTGTGGGCGGAATGAAGTCAGATGGATCGATAGGGCTTGTCTCTCCTTATATCGAAGGAGCATCCGTAGAGATTGATGCCACCTTCAGTGGAATCGGAGTAAAGGGTGGCATCTGTTTTTATAACCTACCGGATGACAAGGGGCTGAAGGGTTACCTTACTGTTAATACGCCCATTATAAAAATTGAAGCGAAAACACAATTTGGCGTGCAGATAGATGAAGAAGGACCGTTCCCATATTTCTTTTTACAATTTATAGGAAAGATTGCTTCCGGAATAGATGTAGGGAATTATACACCGATAGGATCTATAGGAGTATCTTTCTATGGACTAGGTATGGGCATCTATCTTAATATGGGGTATCAATCCCCGGCTCTGGCAGATGTCAATGCAGAAGTGGATGCTTCTCCTACTTCTGGTGCTCCAGCAGGAACAGGTCCTGTGGAAGATCCAGGTAAATCTGATCCTTGTAGTTTTGATTTTCCAGGCGTATTCGTAGAGCGAGGTAATTTCCGATTAGAAGGCATCTTAGTGGTAGGGCTTACAACTAATCCGACTCCATTTAATATGGATGCTAAGTTTGGTATCAACCTTGATTTAGACGCGTCTGCATTTTCTGTTTCAATTGATCTAGAAACCAAGGGATACTTTATGGCCGATGTCATGGGAGAAAGAGAATCTATGTCTCCAGCTTGGTTCATCGGTGCCATGCAGTTAGGCATAAAATTTAGTGCTAACCCTAGTAGCGATTTTCCTGATGTTGACCTATGGTTTAATGCTGGATTAAATGTGTACGTACAAGTGCCGCCACCTGGATATGGTCTGCCTGTATTGATAAAAGGGGACAGTAGAGAAGCATCTCCTTTTCCTAATCTTGCTGCCCGTGCACAGATCATGATTTCTACAGACAGAGGAATATACTTTCACATAGGGAGTCCAGAGGAACCTGCCGTTGTTGCGATGACGCTGGGCGATATATTCGATGTGAGGGGAGAATTATATATGATGATGGGAGAAGGGGTTCCGACATCCTTGCCACCCCTTCCAGACCCTATACCAGAACTCTTAGGCAATATTTCTGAAAGTGATGAAGCGACGATGGCTGATGCCAATCTGGCAACTTCATCGGCGAGACAACGGACGGGTCCCAGTGTTAATTATATGCCTGGAGGAACAGGAGTAGGCTTTGCTTACGGAGAGAAATACAGCATAGACATAGGTATAGAAAGCAGCATATTGACAGCAACGCTAGATGCCGTTGTAGGTTTCGATGCCAATCTTTCTGAATTTAATGATGAATGTAAAGGAAAGCTTATGGGCGCAGCTGGTTGGTATGCCATGGGTCAGGCATTCGCTGGTGTGCAAGGAGAATTAAGTATTACGGATGTATTGTTTGGCTCCGGCCAGGTCATTCCTATACTTGATTTAGGGGCAGTACTGGTGGTTACAGCGGGTAGTCCTAATCCTACTTATCTGGATGGAACAGCAGGCGTATACCTTGATGTTTTCGGAGGAATGATAAAAGGCAGAAAGAATTTTTCTCTTTCCGTCGGAGAGGTGTGTATACCTGCTTCGATCAACGATCCTTTTTCTGCAGGGAATTTCATAGCGTATAGCAATCCATCAGATGGAAGAGATGATGTCAATCCATTTGTCAATGCGGAGGTCGGTTTTCATTTAGAGATGAATAAGTCCTTTGATTTTAGAAAGACCAATGATGATGGAAGCATGGGAGCTGAGATAACGCTTACACCATATCTTTCTGAATTTTATTTAAAGCAAGGCAATACAACGATCGATTGTGATCCATCGTGGAATTACAACCGTACTGTATGTAAGTGTAACAATGAATTGTTGATGGCTTATACAACGTATGAAATCCATGCTAAAATGAAAGTACAAGGAGATTCATATGAAGAGTCTCTGGTATCTACTTTTACCACAGGAGCCATGCCGGATAATATCCCTAGAGATGAAATATTCTCTTCTTCTCCACTAGATCGACAGAGGTATTACATGAAGGATGAGATGACACCATACATTCAGTTTAAGAGAGATGTAAGAGCCTTCTTTCCTCTAGGGCAGACGATGCAACTAGAGGGTGGAGCACCTATACACGCTAATAAGTACTACTTGTCTATATCTGAAGTAGATGGTCCAGAGGTCCAGCGATTCAATATAAATGAGAAATTAAACCAGCCATCTTTAACCCGCATATTCTTAAATGTAGAACAATGGAATGTGCAACCGAATCGAATATATAGAGTATCTCTGATCAAGAAAGAAAGCTCAGGACTTGTAACGGCATTAAGTCAAGTAGCGATATCGGATTTCAATAATCTAAGTACAACTTATGTCAATGGACTTCGAGATTCTATTTCAATTAATTCACAGCTTGATGAGGAAGGTGGAAGCAATTTACAAGCAGGAGAAAAAGAAATCTTTTATTGGCATTTTAAGACAAGTGAATTCAATAAACTGGAAGATAAAATCAATGCGGGTGCTGGCGTTTTCGAAAACGGATACTTCTATGTTGAAGTTACAGAACCATTCGATCAGTATGACATCTATGGGACGACAGAATTGGACCCAATCGTAAAAGTAAATCATCGATACAATGCAACACCTTATGACGGCATTAAATCGGATTACCTTTCTGCTATTATTGATCTCCGATCAGAGGTAAATAAAAGCGCTTGGGATGAAATAAGTGGCAGTTCAACTTCTAAATCTTCGCAATTCTCTAATTCAACATACAAGTTAGAAGATGCATCTTCAGTAAGGTTGAGAATGAAGCTTTCAAGCAATCACGTATCTTATTATGAAGCCATAAATCTTGTGGAAGATAAGAACGAATTTAGGAGCAACGATTACCTCAATTATTTTACCAGTAGCTTAGGTAGGAACATGACCTTAGATCCTCAAGGAACTACGGTGTCATCAAGGCTTTCTGACCCAGAGTGCGGAATGTCTGCTGGTGTTAATAGTCAATTTTATACTGGAACATCCCCGGGTGGTATGATATCGATGGTTTCTAATGGACTAGCTAGCACCGTGTACAGATATAGAATCAATACATCACCCCGGATGTGGGTGGAATATGCTTTAGATAATATCATGCAATCGGCCGAATCGTTCGTCTACCAATCTCCTTATCATAGCAAGTATACCCTAGGTAAGGTTGTCAAGAAAGGACTAGAAGATGAAAACGAAACGCTGTTCTCTAACTTAGAATCTCAGATCAATAAGTACTACAACGAAGTAGGGTATTCTAGCGATCAAGCGATGACTACATTGACCAGTTACTTCGCTAATAAAACGTTCAAATTTAAGTGGAGGTATAGACATAGTCAAGGGCATACCATCCGCAACGGAACCTCTAATCTGACCACAGAAATTCTATATAATAGCCC
>CAZFJO010000160.1:0-1742 GCA_964518915.1 uncultured Saprospiraceae bacterium | reverse complement strand
CTGAGTGAGTGGAAGAAGCACGATACGAGACAAGACAAAAAGTACTTGATATTGGGGGCATCGGCATTGTTTGATCTTACAGAATCTACGACTAGATTGACGATGGAAGAAGAAATGGAATCGAAATTTACGACAGCATTGTTTGCCGCAGATATGGATCCTCTGGTTGCTGAGTTGATGGGAATGAGACATGAAGTCAGATTAGAAGACGGCAATGAAACCTCCTTGTACCAAGTTGTTGTGACCAATGAATCAGACTCTATCATAGGGGTGAGCAATCTTTTTTCAGCGCGGAAAGGAATGGAAGAAAGAGAGATCCCCATTTGGCTTGACCCAGTCATAGAAGAAGAAGGGAAGGTGACCCTCAGCTGGAGAACGCACCCGGAGTTTATGACCTATACAGCCTATAATATTGAGCGATCTGATAATGGTTCAGACTTCTATAAGATGAATGAAGTTCCCTATGTTTTCACACCAGATACAGACAGCATCTATACAGGAGATCGGATATATTTCAGGGACAGTGTACGGAATTATATTCCCCATTATTATCGCATACAAGGTATCGATCACTTCGGTGAACTGGGGCCTTATACCGAGCCTGTGAGGGGTATGGGTAGAGATCGGACACCTCCAGAATCTGCATCTAATCTTTCTTATGAGTGGTTAGGGGAAACAGAATTTGAGCTTAAGTATTCAATCCCTGAGGATGAGGCCATCGTGTCGGTTAATATAAAGAAAACCCTACGCATAGATCTACCATCTGAAATCAGAAATGAGGTTCCGTTGTCTCCCTCTTCTGGCGTTTTCGTAGATTCTCTTGATGATATCTATGAGAGTTATTTATACTATGTGTGTACAGTTGACTCAGTCGGTAATGAAGCTAAGTCTGATCCCATAATGGTTATGAAACCTAATACGGAACCTCCGGCTACACCGACTGGACTGGCAGGCGTTATTGATAGTTCAGGAGTATTGACGCTGACCTGGGATTCCAATGAAGAAGATGACTTATGGGGTTACATTGTTTTTATGGCTAATGATAAAGACCATGAATTTTCTAGAATCGTAGGCAGCCCGATTATGAATAGTCAGTACATAGATACAGTGCCGATGAACTTCTTCGATGATCAAGTATATTATAAAGTAGCTGCTCTTGATCTTCCTGGAAATATTTCTCCTCCTACAGAAATGGTTGCTGTGTCTAGGCCAGATTTAATCCCTCCGAGTAATCCTGTGTTTAAGGATTATGAAGTGACAGACGAAGGAATCTCTCTTACATGGACACCGAGTATGAGTCTGGATGTGGTAGAGCATCGCCTATTAAGAAGGAAGAAAGGGGATGCCAATTGGGAAGTATTGAAAACTTATACGCCAGTAGGCGTGACTTATATGGACCGGTCTTTACTTCCAGATCAATTCTATGAGTATGCCCTTATAGCAATGGATGAAGGAGGCAATGAAGCACAATCTATCAATACCGTTAAGCTTAAGAGCAAGCGGGTAGATGCTAGCCATCAAGTAACAGATTTAAAAATAGAAGCACAAGACTCTGGTGACGGGATTCTGAGTTGGAATTATGCTGGAAAAGAGAATGTGCGCTTCTTAATATATAAGCGCAATGCTCAAGGCAAATATACCATCTGGAAAAAAACAGAAAACAATCGATTAGATGTCACTGAAAAAAGTGTGAAAGAAGATGCTTTTAAAGTTAGGGTCCAACTTTCTAGTGGAAAGAAAGG
>CAZFJO010000159.1:6462-8821 GCA_964518915.1 uncultured Saprospiraceae bacterium | reverse complement strand
CATCGAGAAGTTGTTTTCTTATCATAATCAGAAAGGTACCTATCTCCGATAGCTGTCGTTACAGGATACCAGGATGCAATCTGATGATTCTGACACAACTCCAGCATACTTGTAATCCGGGTCTTATTTAATACGTTAACAGAATAAGGACCTAAGGTCGGAAGAAGACTATATTCTTCAGTGGTCAATGCTCGATTCAATACAGGCATTACAGATTCATAATCATCTTCCACTACGGCATCCCATTCCTTAATTACAGCTTTTAGATACCAGTAGTATCCATATATATTTCCATTATGGGCATAATGGACACAACCATTCCATTTGTCTTTTTCAATATCATCGAACTTCACATATCTATACATAACTACATTCTATGTAATATGAATCATTATTGTTATAGATTGTTCAATCCATAATTGTGGACTACAATCTTTATCTTCGACTTATGCACGAAACTCCATGCATCATATGTAATCAAGCAGGTAGAGAACCAAGTATTGAACACATCATTCCGCAGAGCATCGGTAACGTTCATTACATCTTACATAAAGGCATCGTCTGCAAGCATTGTAACAATAAAATTGCACGTATAGAATCAGCCGTGCTCAATAACAGATATTTTCTTGAAAAAAGAAAGCCACACTTACTTGAGACACTTCCTGATCGACCGCTTCCACTAGAGACACAACAGAGATTCTTACTTAAGATGGCTTACGAGGCATTGTATAAATCTAGAAATAAGGTCTGGTCCTCTTTAGACCATGATCGGTGTCGATCCTTTATCCTTCACGGTGGAACCTGGCCCTTAATTAATCGTGAAACAACGGCACTCAATTTCAAGTCCATCCCTAGATGGTGGAATGCATATGTCTTAAAAAGGAATAAAATATTTCTAGGTTATCAGGTAAGTATACAACAAGAAATCTCGGTACAATTTAGATACTACGGCCTACAGATGACAATGAGAATACACTAGCGTAATATCGTTTCTTTTCTCTTTCCGCTTACGCAAATATCTTCCTTTCCTTAAACACCAATCTTGCATTCCATTATGGGAGAATAGGATAATCAATTCATCTACCCTATATTTCACCTACATAAGTCTATAGATAACATGAAAAACTGAAAGTGAAAGTCAAGCGATTCTTTAATCCTGATGTAGATGATGACAACTGGCAGGCACTCTTTAATACGCACTTTCAGGACCTTCAGTCGTTGAATGCTATATCGACCATGTGGATTTCTGGATTTTCTAGATTGGGAATAGACACTTATAAAAAACCTACTGCCGACGAATTAACAGCAGCCATTGCTCCATATACAGCGTACACATTTATACAGACGGATGAACACCTTATTCTAGAACAGAGGGCCTGGTATGACATGATTTCTAAGCGCAGCATGCCACTTACCTGCTTCTTAAGGACTCCAGAAGAATTAAGCTATTGCGATGAACCAGATATCTGGCATGACATCATGGGTCACATACCTTTCCTTGCCCATCAAGAATATTCTGACATGTACCAGCTGCTTGCGCGTACGTATAACCGCGCCTATGATGAGGAAAGAAATGACCTATTACCTGAATTAGATTTTATAGGTGGGATGATCATAGAGCTAGGACTCATAAAAGAAAGCAACAGTATCAAGGCTTTTGGTTCTACGTTTTATTCTTCATCAGAAGTATTCGAAGCATTCAAGCCACACAATCAGATACCATTTACTATGGATGCGCTACAGTCTGGAGAAACCTACGACCGCCATAGTTTCCAGGGTAAGTATTACATCATAGATTCAATAGATCATCTGGTAAGCATTATTTTAGACATAGAGAAAAGGCTTTAGGAACATAGATTAATTTTCCTCTGCGCCTAACCACAATCCCATTATGATTCCATCATAGTATTTTTCATCAATGTAAAAGTCTTTCTTAAATCTTCCTTCGACTTGAAATCCGATCCGCTTATACAATGCTATAGCACGGTGGTTGTGTTCTACAACCAGAAGATTAATTTTCTTTATGATAGGATTTTCTTCAGCCCACTTAATTAACGAAGCTATTAACTGCTCACCTATTCCTTGTCCCCAGAATTCCTTGATCACGGACACTCCCATTTCGCCCACATGTCGCAAGCGAGGCTTCTGTTTAGCCATAAGGTTTAAAAGACCGATGATTTTATCATCAACTACAGCAACAAGATAGACCTGGTTTTCTATATCTAAGTAAGATTGCAGAATGTTCCTTTCTTCTTCAACAGTTTTGGTAAATTCTCCACCTGCAAACGTCAAAAAATCTGTTTCCCCTCCGACTTGATTGACATAATCAATAATCTCTTCTGAATCATCTGGGTGTGCT
>CAZFJO010000159.1:3356-6362 GCA_964518915.1 uncultured Saprospiraceae bacterium | reverse complement strand
CTTATAGAAGTTCTAAAAAATCTTGCAAGAATTGATTTTCATTCTCTTGGTTCCACACAGCAAATATACGGGTGCGATTAGGGTAATTGTCTAAGATAATATTTTTCGTACCTGGAAAAGGTTTCTGAGAAATAGAGGAAGGCAGGATAGACACGCCCATACCAGATTTTACCATACGCATAATCGTAGTCGGATGTATGGCTTTATGATAGACTCTAGGTAGAAAATTATGCTCGGCACACAAGCTGATGACTTGCTGATAATACAACTGGCTTTCATCCTCTGGATACAGGATAAAAATGTCGTCTTTTAGAATACTTAGGTCCGTAATCGTTGTCTCTGTAATAGGATGGTCTTCTGGGAGTACTACCATAAAGGGTTCCTCATATACCATCTTGACATGCATGTTCTCTAAGTCTACATTAGAACGGAGGAAGGCCACATCCAGCTCACGATACTCCATAGCTTTGATCTGATCCTTACTTGTAAGTTCTATCAGCTCAAACCGTATGTGAGGCTGCTCCTTACTCATCTGATCCATCGCTGGGCCGACAACAGTCTCCATAGCAGACTCCACGAAGCCAATCACCATCTCACCTTGACTACCTTGCTTGAACAATTCGACATTTTCTAGCGTAAGGTGTAACTTATTCAATAATTGCCTTACATCTTTCCTGAGAGCATGTCCCGCACTACTCAGAACAACCTTCTTATTGTTTCTATCGAATAAGGTAACTTCCAGAAGATCTTCCAGTTGTTTTATCTGCTGACTGAGGGCAGATTGCGATATAAAAAGCTTCTCAGAGGCTTTTCTATAGTGTAATTCTTCCGCGAGTACATGGAAATACCGGAAGTGTCGCAGTTCTATTTGATTAATTGCACTTATCATTTCTTCAAAAATAGCAATTGGTGCTAATGATAAATGTAGTCAAATTTACCTTTATAAAATTTATTTGAATCAACGATATGAAGAATATTTTAACGCTAGGACTAGGAAAGGTAGGAACCTTGGTAGCTACTTTACTAAGTAAGAACTATACTGTAACCGGTGTAGACATGAACGAACCACATTATGATTACGACTTACCCTTTGAGATCGTGCAAGCAGATGTCAGTGATACATCAGCCTTAGAAGCACTTATTGAAAAAAACGATGCCGTTGTCTCTGCGCTACCCTTCTTCCTTAATAAGCCTATCGCTGCGATAGCCCATAAATTAGGTAAGCACTATTTCGATCTTACCGAAGATGTAGATACGACCAATTATATCCGAGATTTAAGCAATACCGCTACTTCCGTAATGGCTCCACAGTGTGGTCTAGCACCTGGATTGATAGGTATAGTAGGAGCTGATCTCACCCATACATTTACGAAACTCAGAGATATAGAATTGCGAGTGGGTGCGCTTCCGCGCTACCCCAATGGTTTAATGGCCTATTCATTTACCTGGTCGCCAGCAGGAGTAATCAATGAATACATCAATGATGCAGAAGCCATCCACAATGGAAAAAAGAAGATGGTTACTTCTCTAGATGGGCTAGAATACATCAATATAGAAGGACAAGAATTCGAGGCATTTACCACTTCAGGAGGACTGGGGACGATGTGTGAAACGTATGAAGGAAAAGTGGACACACTGAATTACAAGACGATAAGATATCCAGGGCATTGCAAGTTGATGCGATTTCTGATGTATGAATTAATCATGAAGAACGACAAGCAACAGCTGGAAGAAATTCTAAAAAATGCCAAGCCCCCAGTTAAGGAAGATGTTGTATACGTGTATGCCGTTGTGGAAGGATGGCAAGGAGAGAAGATCTTCCGCAATGAATACTACCGAGCATTCCATCCTAAAAAAATAGGTGACCACACCTGGAGGGCTATCTCATGGACAACGGCCGCAAGTCTGGTAGCTGTGATTGAAATGGTAGATGCAGGTACACTGCCCAATAAAGGGTTTATAAAACAAGAAGAAATTCCTTTTGCTGCTTTCCTAGAAACAGAACATGGAAGTTATTTCAAGTAGTCTTCATATACATTCTATACAATAAGCGAACTATATTTAGGCTGTGGAAGCAGTTTCCCATAATATAGATTTAGATTTCAAGCTTTTAGATTCCTTAGGAAAGGAACTAGAAGGGGACGTATTGTACGACAAGCTTAATCGGATTATATACAGTACGGATGCATCTGTATATCGCGCCATCCCTCTAGCAGTGACATATCCTAAGACTAATGAGGACATAAGAAAGATTATCTTATTTGCGCAAGCACATAAATTATCCTTAATTCCTAGAGCTGGAGGAACATCTCTAGCCGGTCAGTGTGTCGGAAACGGCATTGTTGTAGATGTATCTCGCTACATGAACCGCATTCATGACTTAGACAAAAAAAACAATAGCATACGTGTGCAACCTGGAGTAATCCGGGACGAATTAAATCATTATCTGAAGCCGCATGGATTATTCTTCAGTCCTATTACCTCTACGGCTAATCGTGCTACAATAGGAGGAATGGTAGGAAACAATTCTTGTGGGACTACTTCTATAACGTATGGAAGCACAAGAGATCATCTTCTCGAAATTCATGGCATACTATCTGATGGATCTGATATTGTTATTAAAGATCTTTCTCCTCAAGAAGTAACAGAAAAATGTCAACAATCAGATCTCGAAGGGAATATCTATAGGCAATTGATAAATGACTTAAATGACCCCGCTGTCACCCAAGAAATCCAGCAACAATTCCCTAAGAAGGATATCCATAGAAGAAATACCGGATACGCGATTGACCTTCTACTAGAAAACAATTACTTCAGCAATTCTGAAACACCCCTGAACCTATGTAAGATTGTAGCTGGCTCTGAAGGAACCCTTGTCTTTATTACCGAAATTAAAATCCATGTAGATCCTTTACCGCTTCCTTATGACCTGGTTGTTGCAAGTCACTTTTCAGATTTAAAGTCCAGCTTACTTGCTGTCCAGATTGCCATGAAACACAAGCCGAC
>CAZFJO010000159.1:0-3256 GCA_964518915.1 uncultured Saprospiraceae bacterium | reverse complement strand
CAGATTTAAAGTCCAGCTTACTTGCTGTCCAGATTGCCATGAAACACAAGCCGACCGCTTGCGAATTAATGGACAAGATCATTCTCGATTGTACCAAGTCTAATTCCGAGCAGAATAAAAACAGGTTCTTCGTAGAAGGGAATCCAGCAGCTATATTGTCTGTAGAATTTAAAGCCGAATCACAAGAAAAGGTTGATGAACTTGCGCTAAAATATATCCATGATGTCAAGCAAGAAGAACTAGGCTATTCTCACCCTATCATCTCTGGAAAAGATACTTCTAGAATCTGGAAATTAAGAAGTGCAGGCTTAGGGCTACTGGCTAATCTGCCAGGTGACCCTAAAGCCGTTGCTTGCATAGAAGATACCTCGGTGAGTATAGAAGATCTTCCAGATTACATAGAAGAAGTTTCTACAATGCTTGCTAAATATGGACAAGACACAGTCTACTACGCTCACGCGGGAGCAGGCGAAATTCACATGCGCCCAGTCCTAAATCTAAAAGACCAACAAGATGTTCTAAAATTTTATGACATCAGTTTGGAAACCGCAAAAATTGTAAAAAAATACAACGGTTCTTTAAGCGGAGAACATGGCGATGGAATCGTCAGAGCTCCTTTTATACCGCTGATGATAGGAGAAAAAAATTATGCACTCTTAAAAAAACTTAAGTATACCTGGGATCCTAACAATATATTTAACCCAGGTAAAATTGTGGATGCCCATCCTATGACAGAATCCCTCCGATACACACAACAAGATGGATCGGCTTCATGGGATCCTTTATTTGATTTTTCAGAAGTCGGTGGTATATTATCTGCGGCTGAAAAATGCAATGGCTCTGGAGATTGCCGGAAGTTGCCTCTTTCAGGTGGAACTATGTGCCCATCTTACCATGCTACAAGAGAAGAAAAAGATACAACTAGAGCTAGAGCCAATGCACTCCGAGAATTATTAACTACAAGAAGTGGTACTTCTACCCTGAGCGAAAAAGAAGTGATGACAGCCATGGATCTATGTTTATCTTGTAAGGCTTGTAGTTCAGAATGCCCTTCTAATGTAGACATGACCATTCTGAAAGCAGAATTTTTAAACCACTACTATACTACTCATAAAACACCTCTACGCTCGAAAATATTTTCGCACTTCTATGCACTTACTAAACTGGGTGCAGGGTCTCCTACCCTATCTAATATATTTCTTAAAACACCAGGTGTACCCTTCTTACTCAAAAAAATCATGGGTGTTGCACAGAAGCGAAACCTACCTACCTTCTCTAAGGTTCCAGTAAGAAAGTGGTTTCAAAAAAACATAGAACTTGCTCCATCGAATCCTATAAAAAGCATCTATTTATTCTGTGATGAATTTACAGAATTCAACGAAGCAGAAATCGGAATCAAAGCCATAAATCTTTTGTGGCGACTAGGCTATGGAGTGAAGATTCTTGATCACGAAGAAAGCGGCCGAGCAGCCTTCTCTAAAGGCCTCCTATCTAAGGCAAAAAGCCATGCAGAAAAAAACGTTGAGATATTTAGCAAGGTAGTCACATCAGAAAGTCCCTTGCTCGGTATCGAACCCTCTGCCATCCTTTCTTTTACAGATGAGTATCCTAAAATCGTAGGTAAAAAATTAAAGGAGAAAGCACTAAATCTGGCACAAAATGCCATGATGATTGAATCATTTCTAGTCCGTGAATTACAGGCTGGAAACATCTCCCAAGAAAGATTTACTACAGATAAAAAAACCATTCACCTTCACGGTCATTGTCATCAGAAAGCATCAGGAAAAATTGAAGACACACTCTTCCTACTTGCTCTTCCTACTAATTATCAGGTCAATAATATACCCTCTGGATGTTGCGGCATGGCTGGATCCTTCGGTTACGAAAAAGAGCATTATGAAGTAAGCCAGAAAATAGGGGAAACAACTTTATTTCCATCAATCAGAAAACTGAATAAATCGGATATCATCTGTGCCAATGGCACAAGTTGTCGTGTCCAGATTGAGGACGGCACTACTAGAAAGAGTCATCATATAGTGGAAATATTGCACGATGCACTTATGTAAGTGCCATAGCTCTATCTCTTTTGAAATTTATCCCAACTAAATTTTCTTCATCATATCATTTTAAAAAAAAACTACAATAGGCAAGTACAATACTATTGATCCATCCTTAACTGGTTGAATAATGAAATTATACAAAATTAAAAAACCAGAAAATGAAAAATTATTTACCCTTATTGTGTCTAGTAGTCCTGTTCGTCACTACCTCTTGTTCGAAAGAAGAACCAGAAGCAATGATCGTCGAGGAGGAAACATATGAATTATCAGAAGAAGAGATCTTAATCTATCTTGAAGAATTGACACTTGCTAAGTATGGAGGATGTATGGTAATACTTAACAATATACATTCAAGGTCTAAGGAAGTTTCTGATCGATTCAGGGATGAACCTATTAATTGTGGGGAAACCAAGACTGCACAAGAATCGTTCAGTAATAGCGAATCTGAAATAAACTCTAACTTAACTTCAGATGTTTCTATAACGCTAGAATGTAAAGAAACTGGAATACCAGAAAACCTCAAATTAATCTATACATCAGATGGAAGCAATGATTCTAATATCTACAATTCATCATTCTCTAGTTACGGAGAAATCTCTGTAACAAATATTAATCCCCGAGATACCAGTGATTACTTACTAGAAGGTTACTTAGATAGAACTGCATCTGTAGGTGTTGCAGGAATTCCAAGTAAATTTCAGATAAACTCATTGCTGAAGATAGTCGATTTCAATGTTTCTAAAGACAACAATTCCATATCCTCAGGAACCATCGATTTTACGGTTAAGATCACCTACCCAGATGCTCCGGTTATAACGGAATCTGCAACTGCAACTTTCAATGGTGACCAATCTATAACCCTTAATTATAGAAACAAGCAAAAAACTATTGACTATTAATCTCAATAAACTAAAATGAAGGATGATAAGTGTCCTTGAAAAAATCCTATCATCCTTCATTTTAGTTTAATGCTTGCTTGGTTAAGACAACTGCGTCAGCAGCATATTTAGTTCTTATAATAGACAGTTCACTTTCTATTTTTTCAGAACTACAAGACATGTATACGCCTACCCTTGTCAGCCCCTTGTAAGGCACCTGGAAAACATCATATCCATCTCCTTCTAATCTATCAATCAGGTTGTTCTTATTGTCTTCGTTTCTATAAGCGCCTATAACTATTACGCACGATCTAGGAT
>CAZFJO010000158.1:5482-8887 GCA_964518915.1 uncultured Saprospiraceae bacterium | reverse complement strand
TCTCATCTTTACGACTTTTAACCTTGACAAGCATTCCTTTTCCTTTCTTTTCAATTAAATGCTCAAGTTTCCGGTTATATCTATCAAGAAGATGGATCAATTCTTCCGTATGCTAATATATCTTACAATAATGGCAGAACAGGAACCACTTCTAATCAAGATGGATATTTTACACTTAATCTTGAGAAAGGATCTTATAAATTACATTTTCAGTATGTAGGGTTTAAATCAATAGTCAAGACCATAGAAGTAGCAGATGAACCTGTTAAAATTGATGTAACCCTTATACCTGAATCTGTACAGTTAAGTACCATAACCATTGCTGCAGATGCTGAAGACCCTGCTTATGCTATAATGAGATCTGCCATCGCTAAGCGAGATTTCTATAATAAATGGATTAAGTCATACGAAGCAGAGTTATATGTTAAGGGGATGATCAAGGTAATCGATGCGCCAGATTCTTTCATGGGACAAGACATAGGGAACATGGAAGGGATGATTGACGACAGTACCCGACAGGGAATAATATACCAATCTGAGTCTCTATCTACCGTCTATAAAAAAGGGGATGACATAAAGGAAGTTATGCATTCTAGTTTTACAGCAGGGCAGCAGCAAGGCTTTACTTTTAACCAGTTTGCCATTGCTAATTTCAATGTGTACGAAGAAAACATCCGATTCGAACGAAGTCTGATTAGTCCGCTTAATGATGCATCATTTTCCTATTATAAATTTAGTTTGGAAGGCACCATCTTAGATGTTAATGGCAAGCTGGTAAATAAGATTAAAATAATTCCTAAGTCTGATGTAACTGCAACATTTTCTGGATTTATATATATCTATGAAGACACATGGAATATCCATAGTGTCGATTTGAAGTTTACGGGTAAGGCTATTAAGAACCCATTTTTCGATTGGGTAAGGTTGCGACAGGTAATGAATCTCGATCAGCAGTCTGAAAAATACTATATGAGTAATCAGATCATGAGTTTCGAATCTAAGTTTTTCAGCTTCAGGTTCGGAGGAACATTTAATTACCTATTTAGAGACATAGATGTAGATAAGGAAATAGAGGATAAAGTATTTAATAGTGAAGTCTTTAAAATGGTATCGGATGCTGAAGAAAAACCCGATACTTTTTGGAATGAAATAAGACCTATTCCTCTTACGGAAGAAGAGTCAAGTAATATAATTAGACAAGACTCCCTCACAGAATTACGAGAAAGCAAGACTTACCTAGATTCGATTGATGCGCGTAATAACAAATTGGGGATAAGCTCATTGCTTTTTGGCTATGACAATGATAATACGTATAACAACAGATATTTTGATATTTCTGGTCCACTTAAAAGTTTCAGGTTTAACGTGGTTGAGGGATTTTCTATAGGCCCTAGATTGAGCTATCGCAAGTACGATAAGGATTTCGAGAAACGCTTTAGAATTAACGCGAGACTGAGGTATGGATTTTCAGATAAGCAATGGAAACCCACGGCTGACATTAGCTATAGGTACAACTTGATCAATCAATCTCTTGTATCAATCGGAGGTGGTAGAGACTTGTATCAATTTGATAGGAGAGAGCAGATTTCGGATGGGTGGAATACGTGGAATAGCCTTGTTTTTAAAAGGAATTTTATACGATTATATGACCTGAGGCATATATACTTAAGAAATCAGACGGAGCTATTGAATGGTTTTTATCTCTGGACTACCTTGCGGTATGAAAGAAGGGCGCCGGTTGTTTCTAATTCTGATTACAGTTTATTCAATAAGGATGATGTCTATGAAGTAAATAATCCGATTTCTATATTTGACCAAGAGGACTTTTTCCTTCCTCATAAAGCGTTAATTCTTGATGTCGATATTCGGTTTCGTCCTTTTCAAAAATACTTTACATACCCACGATTTAAAGGAAGAATACCTTCTGCCTGGCCGACCATATCTCTTGCTTATTCTAAGGCAATTGATCAGCTAGGTAGCGATGTAAGTTATGATAAATTAAGGCTTTCTATTATAGACCGGAATATAGATCTAGGTGCTAAAGGATTGTTTAGCTATATCTTACAAGTTGGGACATTTCTTTCTAGTGACCGAGTCGAATTCATGGACAATTTTCACTTCTTGGGAAGAGAAGTAACAACTTCTTATTTCGACAATAACCTATTGAGATTCAAGCTGTTGCCTTATTATGGTTTAAGTGGGGTATATGACTATTTTGCATTTGGTACGGAGCATAATTTCGATGGATTCATTTTAGATAAAATCCCATTTGTGAAGCACGCTGGATGGAATATGATTATCGGAACATCTGGTGTAATAAGAGGGGATGACCTATTTAATTACTTTGAATCCAGCGTAGGAATCGACAAGCTCGGCATCGGTGTTTTCAAGCTATTCCGATTAGAATATGTGTGGAGCTATAATAACGCAGGGTTGATAGACCACGGAATAAGAATAGGTATTAATAGAGCGGTGAGTGATATAGCCGATTAAAAAGCTATTTCTTTTCTTCCGGTTTCTTGTGGAATGACTCGGTCATTTCTTTAGATATGGCACTTCTCATTATCTTGATGAACGTTTTCTGATCTAATTGTAGAGAAACAGTACCATCGTCTTCAATCTTATTGATTCTACCCACAATTCCGCTGGTTGTAACCACTTCATCCCCTTTTTTCATCTCATTGACAAAATTGGTCTGTAGTTTTTGCTTTTTAGCCTGTGGACGGATAAAGAAGAAATAAATAATAAAGAGTACAAGGATTAAAGGAAGAAACTGGCTGAGAGGTGAACCTCCAGATTGAAGTAATATGCTTAAGTTAAAAGTCATTTTTTCGTTTTTGTCAATTTCACAATTTTACCGTGATTTAAAAACATCTGATAGAATTCATTCTGAAACTCTAGGTAGTAGCCTTTGTACAATCAGAAATGTAGTATTTGATCATAGTATGCATTACTCAGTAGGGAGTTACCTGTTTTTGTATCACTATAAGTGTCTAGCACAAATGTACTAATAATGGCTACAATTTTAAAGCTCCAAAGGAGGAGCCGTATAAATTGCCTGAAGTCGTATTTCAACTTCTATTTTCCAGCTAATATATTTCTGCTGATCACCAGTTTTTGTATTTCACTCGTACCTTCTCCGATTGTGCATAGCTTGGAATCTCTATAAAACTTCTCTACTGGGAAGTCTTTCGTGTATCCATACCCACCGAATACTTGAACGGCGTCTGTAGCTATTTCTACACAGGCTTCAGAGGCATAATACTTAGCCATAGCAGATACTGTCGTAACAGGCTTTCCATTGTTTTTAAGATCTGCCGCTTGTCTTGTAAGTAATTCAGCAGCTTGCACCTTGGTTGCCATATCTGCTAGCTTAAACGCTATGGCTTGAAATTTAGCAATAGG
>CAZFJO010000158.1:0-5382 GCA_964518915.1 uncultured Saprospiraceae bacterium | reverse complement strand
CCTGCCTTAAAACCAGGTGTCCCACGTTCCACAACGAACGCTGTAATTCCTCTGCTGTCAAGTAAGTCTCCTGTTCTTGCAAGAACAACGGCTATTTCTCCTGAGATTCCATGCGTGATCCAGTTTTTAGCTCCGTTGAGTATATAGTCGTCACCATCTCTCACTGCAACGCACTGCATCCTCATTGCATCAGATCCAGTATTGGCCTCTGTTAATCCCCATGCACCTATGGCCTCACCACTTGCCAGTCTAGGTAGATATTTCTTTTTCTGTTCTTCCGTACCAAACATTAATATATGGCCGGTACATAAGGAATTATGAGCGGCAAGCGATAAACCTACACTTCCACATACTTTAGCTATTTCACATATTATGGTAATGTACTCTTGGTATCCTAATCCAGATCCTCCATATTCTTCTGGTACGAGTACACCTAAAAACCCTTGTTGCCCCATTGCACGCATGGTTTCTATAGGGAAGTGCTGGGATTCATCCCACTCCATTACATGAGGTCTTATATACGATTCTGCGAATTGTCTGGCACTCTCTTGTATTAAGTCCATATTATCCATCTCCTGGGGTTCCATCATCAGTTAGTGTTTAAATTGTAAGTTAACAAGTGCGAATGTATAAATATCTCTACGATAAACTTCATATTAATATATAATTTGTAGAGAATGCTCTAGTAACTGTATCTATTTTTCCACCAGATGGATAAACGTTCTTTTATTCTGTTTTCTTGGGGGTTGTTTCCTGGCTTGTAAAACACATGGCCACTTATTTCTTCTGGCAGATATTCTGCTTCTACAAAATTGCCTGTATGGTCATGGGCATACTGATAATTTTTCCCATAATTCATTTTTTTCATAAGTGCTGTAGGAGCGTTTCTCAAGGCAAGTGGAATAGGGTAGGCATCGTCTTCTTTGACGAGTGCTTGAGCTGCTCGGATAGCCATATAGCTGGCATTGCTTTTAGGAGATGTAGCTAGATATATGACAGCCTGAGATAGAATGATTCTGCCTTCAGGCATTCCGATTCTTGCTACAGCGTCGAATGCCGCATTGGCAATTAGGAGGGCATTAGGGTTAGCAAGTCCGATATCTTCTGAAGCAGAGATGATAAGTCTTCTGGCAATAAATTTAGGGTCTTCTCCTCCTTCAATCATCCTAGCTAGATAATACACAGAAGCATTGGGATCTGATCCACGGATTGATTTTATAAAAGCAGAGATGATGTCATAATGTTGTTCTCCTGTTTTATCATAAAGAGGTAGGTTCTTCTGGATTGAGGTTTTAACAAGTTCGTCTGTCACGGTTACATCTTCCTCTTCATCGTGTTGGTTTATAAGTATTTCGAAACTGTTGAGCAATCTTCTTCCATCTCCACCGCTATACTTAAGCAATGCGGCGTGTTCGCTTATATGGATTTTTCGATCCTTGAGATATTCATCTTTTGCAATAGCTTGATTGAGCATGGATACGAGGTCATCTTCTGTAAGGTGATGCAAGGTATAGACTTGACACCGAGACAATAATGCCGATATAACCTCGAAAGATGGATTTTCAGTAGTCGCTCCGATCAAGGTAATTATGCCTTTTTCTACCGCTCCAAGTAGAGAATCTTGCTGGGATTTAGAAAAACGGTGGATTTCATCTATAAATAATATGGGCGTATTGGTATTGAAAAATCGTTGTTTCCTAGCTTTTTCTATTGCTTCTCGTACATCTTTTACACCACTGTTAATGGCACTTAAAGTGTAGAACGGTCTTTCTAAGGTATTAGCAAGGACCTGAGCTAGGCTGGTTTTTCCCACGCCTGGTGGGCCCCATAAAATAAAAGAATGGATATTGCCAGATGTAATGGCCTTAGATAAAACTCCATCTTTTCCAGTAAGGTGTTCCTGACCTATGAAATCTGCAAGACTTTTAGGCCTCATACGTTCTGCTAGTGGAATGGGCATACGCTGTTTATATGATTATTAAGTGAAAGATCATGATCAAGATTTGCAAAATTTAAGAAATAAAGTGATTTTATTTCACTAGACCCAACCCTCAACTACATTATTCCGTATTTTAAGTATAATTTCTGTTGGACTATTGTAACCATCTAAAGTTTTTACGATGAGATTTTTCTACATCTTAAGCATTATCTGTGCATTTGCTTTAAGCGGAATGGCACAAGATTATACCGTTACTGTAACCGGAAAGGTGTACCATCACGATGGTAGTCCAGCAGCAGAGTTTCCCATACATTATTATGACCCTAGTGGTCCACAGACTGTCGCCCCGATTGTGTTTTATACCGATACTTCTGGTATTTATGAATACACATATGATGTGTTAGAACCCCGCCCAGATGTATGCGGTACCCTTACCTTAGAATCATGTGATGGTGATGTAATAGAAACACTGATCTGTCACAACCCTAGAGAAACAGCGTTTAAGAATTCTCACAGAGTGTGTTATCCTGACACCAATTGCTATTTTAAATTACACTATGAACAACTAGATAATGGAGAGTTTAATGTAAAGATTGAAGGTGTTACAAGATCTGATAGTGTCTTGTGGAATACGGGAGAAACAACTCCTAATATTGTAGGACAAGAAGGAAGAACATATTGTGTATCTGTTTATGGAAGTGAAGGATGCTATTTTGAAGAATGTATTACCATAGTAAATGAACAAAAATGTTCTTTCAGGATAACTGGGGCCCCTTTAGTGAAGGATGGTGTTCCTACACGATTAAAGGTTGAACCGGGGAATAATGAACCGCTTTCGTATCTGTGGAACACGAGAGATACTACACAGTCAATAGAGGTGTCTGAAGGAGGGGAGTATTGTGTAAGAGTATCTTTCATAGATGGTTGTACATCAGAAGAATGTATATACGTTGAGGAAATAAATAATCCAGCATGTTCTGCTCATATTATCCAAGAAGATTCTGTTTTAATTGGCATTCTACGAGACGATATTCAAGAGGATGTCGATACCCAAGAGAAAATTTCGTACTTATGGAGTACGGGAGAAACAACATCAAGCATAACTCCTGAAGAAAAAGGTGTCTATTGTGTAATCATAAGCACAAGTACATGCAGGTCTGAAGCGTGTTTCCGCTATTCGATACCAGGTGATTGTTCTTTAGAAGTGAATTACACTGCTATTGAAGACGGCGTAATCCTTGAGGCTATGGGTTACGGAGCAGATTCTATAAAATATATGTGGTCTACAGGAAGCAACGATCCTGAGATATATGTCACAGAGGATGGAGCATATTGTGTAAGGATGACCACAGGGGATGGATGTACAGCATCTCATTGCGTGGATATAAAGCTTGATTCCATATTTCAGGGCCCATGTGAAGTCTTTATAGTTGAAGAAATAGATGCAGATGGAAACGAAGGTTTCAGAGCGATTATTAGGAACCCTGACAATTATGAATTTGTCTGGTCAGATGGAACCTCAGGAGCCGTATTTTTCCCTAAAGAATCTGGAAACTATTGTGTAAAAGCTTTTTCTAAAACAGCGAATTGTATAGCTGAAGCCTGTATTTATTTTCTTGCAGCAGATGACTGTGATCTAGACGTTAAAACATACAACGATTCGAGAGGTGTGATTATTGAATCCATACCATACGGGACAGCACCGTTTACTTATCTGTGGAGTACTGGAAGTACTGAAGCTTCTATTCTAGTAACTGAAGCAGGTGTCTATTCTCTTGTAGTTACTGACGCTAACGGATGCATTGCGAGATGGAGAAATAACATCGATATTAATAATGGAGACCCATGCGTCTTAGAAATAATAAAAGAAAGAATAGACCACGGCACCGTATTATTGACTGCCCTAGGTGATTATACTATAGGAGATTCGATTGAAATATTATGGTCTACTGGAGAAATCGGTAGATCAATTGTAGTGACAGAATCGGGAAGCTACTGCGCCACATTTGATTCGGGTGTAGCTTGCGATGTTGCTGTCTGTATAGATGTGCGGATCGAAGAAAGTAATTGTGATGGAATCATTGAAGTTATTGATAGAGGTTCAGACACGCTTTTAGTCGCACAGGTAAAAGGAGAAGGTGCTTATAGATTTAAGTGGAGTACAGGAGAGACGACCGATACCATTTTATATCCAGGAGGTGAAGTGTGCTTTTACGTTCAGTTCGAAGAAGGATGTGAAATCAAGCGTTGTATAAATCTAGATAATAAGAATGTAGATAAGTTTCTTATTGTAGGAAACTTAATGGATCCTGTAACGGATCAGATTATTTTTCCTAGACATCTAGAAGTATTTTCTGTTAATGAAGATAGTACAGTAGGTACAGTGGGTTATGATTATGAAATTGCGGACAATGGAAAATTCGTAATTTATCTTAGGCAAGGAGGGAATTATATTGTGAAAGCTTATGCCAGAGATTATATACCTACATATTATTATTCTTCTGCGACATGGCAACGAGCAGAGACTATACATGTGGGTGAGACGACCGATGCTCCTTTATATAACATAAACATGATACCTGTCGACAGCAATAATGGACAAGGTAAAGTAGGAGGAAAAGTTTCTTCAGATGGTAAAACCAATGTGGATGGCGGTTTTCCGACCAGGTCGGAAGAGGGTATTCCAGATATCCAGATATTGATAACAGATATGGAAGGGATACCCCTTAGAGTAGCGTATTCTGATGAGGGAGGAGATTTTATCATGGATAATCTGCCTTTCGGCAAATATCTTATTCACACTGAAATAGCAGGGATAGTTTCTGAAATCATTGAGGTGGAACTAAGCCAGGATAATCCTTCTATAATTAATCTAGAGCTTATTGTTCCTGATTATTTAGAAAGTGCAGACCAGACATCATCGGTAGATGAATTGTCTCTGATAAATGATTTAAAAGTTTATCCTAATCCGCTGGTTGACTTGTTGAATATAGAATTTAATGCAGATGGAATCAGTGGGAAAGGAGAATTGTCTATAATAGATGTAAATGGTAAAAAATTCCACAATGAAATTGTTTCGATACGAGAAGGACATAATTTATTATCGTTCTCTATCCGTAGTCAATTACCTAGTGGTATATATATGGTGGTTGTAAAGATCGATACTTCAATCTCGACAACCCGCGTCCTTAAGTATTAAAGTAATTGTTAATGAAGGTTAATGGCTGGAACATATAATCCAGCTGAATGGATTTTATGGTTGATAAAAAGACCTTACAAGATTGTTTATCAGGAGCAAGGAATGCACAACGTTCATTGTACGAAGCTTGCTATGTCAACCTGTTTTATGTATGTGAGCGGTATAAGCACAACCTTATAGATGCTGAAGATTTATTCAACCAAGCTTTTTTAAAAATTATACTTAATCTTAAGACGTATGACAC
>CAZFJO010000157.1:0-8890 GCA_964518915.1 uncultured Saprospiraceae bacterium | reverse complement strand
TAATCTATCTCAACAATTAAGTTTCGAAAAAATTCTCCACCCATTATTCCATCAACACGGATGCCTGCTGTCTCGAAAAGTCTTAAGTAATTTTCCTTAAGTACCAGCATATCTCTACTTACAGCTCTTGCACCTCGCATCTCCATATAGACATTCCTCACAATCATAGCCTTCATTTCTTGCTTTAGATCTGCTCCGACTATAGGTACTTCTCTCTTGTCATATGGAATCCTGAGCATATCCGTATATCCCTTATTAAATATGATGGTATGCTCCGCCCCTGTGTCAAATATAAATCTCATCGGAAACGTCCGTTGCATCCTTACATCGACGATGATAAACCCCTGCTCAATATCGAATGAAAGAGAGATTTTATCCTTATCACCCAATAGGTCAAGCCCCTTAATAAAATAAGCTTGGCAATCCGCAGAAGATAGTAGATGGAAACTGCAGAAATAGATCAACAATATGATTCGATACAGAGATAATCTCATTAAAACCTAAAATAAGCGAAAAATAGAGACTAGCCTAGGATGAAAATCATTATTGTATGAAGATGGAAATTATGTCGGGGTAGGCACAAAAAATAGGCGAGGCACTTGAGAGGTAACCTCGCCATAAGGGTGTTAAACCGAAAATACTTAGACTACAAATCTATAGTTTAAATTGGAAATACACAAGCGATAAGGAATATTTTATTTCAATAAAATCGATGATTTCCATAGATAACCATCACATATAATTTTTACGTAATATATTATACTAAGAAAATCATTTGTTAGCACAAATATTCTGATGAAGAAAAATTTATAAAAAAAAAAGGACTCTTCTTGCGAAGAGCCCTTTTCTATATAAGATTTTACTTATTCTTATTCCGTAACAATTGTTACTTCTACTCGCTTGTTCTGATCTCTTCCTTCTTGCGTATCGTTAGTAGCTACTGGGCTATCTTGACCGAAGCCTTTAGCACTTAATCTACCAGCATCGATACCTTGAGCAATCAATCTACCTTTAACAGCTTCTGCTCTAGCTTGAGATAACTTCATGTTAGAATCAGCGTTACCCGTACTGTCAGTATGACCATCAACTCTTACGTTAACTCCAGGGTATGCTTTCATAATAGCTGCGATGTTATCAACTTCTGCAGCAGAACTCTGATCGATTGCAGCTGATCCAGTTGCAAAAGTCAAGTTATTGAAACGGAAAGTTCCATTTCCTTCTCCACCACCGATGAAATCCATCATCTGCTGTCCTGCAGAACCTGCAGTAAAGCTAATCTTATCTAGAGCTGCCTTAGCAGTATCATCAACTTTAGCGAATGCTCCTCTAGCTGCATCTCCAATTGCTCCAGCAGCATCTCCAATTGCTCCAGCACCATCTTTTACCATATCGCCAGCTGCACCAGCTGCATCTCCTGCTGCTTCAGTAACATCACCAGCTGCATCTTTCATAGAGTCAACTGCTCCACTACATCCTTTAGTTGCTAAAAAGTAACCAACTGCTCCTATTATTAATAAAGGAAGTAACCACTTTAAGAAACCTAGTCCTGAGCTAGCTACATCACCTGCTGCTCCTACAGCTGCTTTACCTGCATTTCCAGCTGCACCTACAGCACTTCCTGCTGCTCCTACAACCTTCTTACCAGCATCTCCTGCTGCACCTACAGCACTTCCCGCTGCTCCTACTGCTGCTTTTCCTACGTTTCCAGCTGCACCACTTACACCAGACACCATGTCTCCGAAGCTTGAAAGTCCTAGAAGTCCACCCATACCTGATGGTAGAGCCGCTGCTACATGTTCTTTCTGACCTTTAAGAAGATCCATCAATCCAGAAATTCCTTTTCCAGCAATCATCTTTCCTACACTTCCCATTAATAGAGGTGCTGCCATTTTAATAAGACTTCCAACACTGCTGTTCTTCATTCCACTCATCTTAGTAACCATCTCGATTACTCCTCCTAGTTTATTTCCTAGTAATGATTCGATGATTCCTCCCCCAGAGTTCATCAATCCATTAACAGCACTTGATCCACCACCGAATAATCCTCCGATGTTATCAAGCATTCCACCATCTACATTGTCGATCATCCCCATTAATCCTTTCGCACCGTCTGCAGAAGTTCCTTTATCAATCATTGACCCTAAAAGAGAAGGGAAGATTCCTCCTAATGCTGAGGATACATTATCTGAAGATTCACCTAAGAAGCTTCCTGCCTTTTCGGCTATCTGACCAGTAACCTGATCTTTTAAAATATCTAATAAATTCAAAGACATAATAGAGTTTTTGTATAGTTACCTAATTATATAATTAATATCTCTTAATTGTAATCTGATGTCGTGGTATGAAAAGTTGTCTCTCTGCGTTTTCCGTCATTACGCCAATTGGACGAAAAAATTTCCAATAGGTCACGCAAAAATATCTAATTTTTCTTAACAAATGTGTTTTTTCTTAACTTATAGTTAAATAACCGGCACTTCTTAGGCCGATAACTTTATTTCTATTAAGCCCTTATTCTCTCGCCCATCCTTTACATTTGTAGAAATGAAGGAACAAATTAAGGGTGAAGTTTTTCTCAAGTACCTGAACAGAGTAATTGAAACGGACTTAGATTCTTCTAAGAAAATTTCAGCTTACCATCGGTTATTCTCTCTGATGATCGAACATCTAAGCGATCACAACAACATTCAATTTACATCTCTCTTCTCACGGATAGCCTACATTAAAGATAGGCTTGACATATCGGGAAAGCATGTCTTCCTACTTCACACCTGGCGCAGGGCCATCGAGCATGAAAAAATAGACAGTAAGAATGTTTCCGATTACTTGATTCTAGCAAGGTACAATATAGAATACATGCTTACGCAAATGTTCTCCATCGAGCTTAAACCTTCTATTTCTCACCACGAAGTCAAACAACTCTTCATATTTGAAGGAAAAAAAAGAAAAGCCTTCTACCCTCTTCTTACCGGAGTTGCCACCGAACTCGATATAAAAAACAAATCGATTACCTACTTAATAGATGAAGATGAATTGTCTGAAGTCACTATAAAATACGATGTAAGTACAAGAAACGACAACTATACTGAGGCATTAGAAAGTATGGCTACCACCATACCTTTTCCTATCCATATCAATCTCATGGATGTAGAAGTATGGGACAATGAGATGTATGTGCCAAAGGCTTTCATCATCCTACCTGATTATGTACTTGATGTAACCAGCATAGCACAGACTTTTCAATATTACGGTACCGAACCCTATACGTACATCCTTAATAAACTCACACCCAAGCCCACTTCTCATTATATCCTACTAGGAAATATTGCTAACTACTTACTCGATGAATTAATCCACGATGTAGACGTCAGTTTTCAAGAACTCGTGCCTAAGATATTCCAACTATCACCCCTCAGTTTCTGCGTTATGTCGGATCAACAAGTCCTGGATGTCATCAATAAGAGCAAGCGCCATTTTCACAACTTACGCAAGACCATCCGCGTAGATTTTCCTAAAGAAGCCATTGAAAAAAAACGCATCTATTTAGAGCCCTCTTTTATCTCTAGAGATTACGGAATACAAGGAAGGCTGGACATATTGCATCAGCATCCACAGGGGCACCACTTTGATATAGTAGAACTGAAGAGTGGCAGCCCGTATATGCCTAACGATTTCGGACTAAGTAGTCAACACTACATCCAGACCTTATTATATGACTTAGTAGTAAAATCTTCTTTTAGGGGATCTAGAAAAACGTCTAACTATATTCTGTATTCTAAGGAACCTGAATGGTCTATGAGAAACGCACCCGTCTTGAAAATCCAGCAATATGAGGCCCTCAAGACAAGAAACGAAATGATACTTCTTGAAAAAAAACTGGCTCGGCCGACTCAACCTAAACATCATATTTTCAATGAAATTATACTCTCCTCCTTTAAAAAACCAAAAGGATTCTTAAAAGATAACATCGTCAGTTTTCAGAAAAAGTATACTCAACTCCCACTAATTGAAAAGCAATATGTAAACCACTTTTCAGCATTTGTCGCAAGAGAACACCACCTAGCTAAAGTAGGCATACATGGTCTAAGTAGATCTAATGGGTATGCCTCACTATGGTTAGAAAGCAGGGATGAGAAAATAGAAAGTTTCGCACTACTAGATAGACTAAATATCCACGAAAACCATACGATCGATTCCATTCCTACGCTGGTCTTGAGAAAATCGAAGGACGCTCCTGAACTTTCCAGGTTTAGAAAAGGAGACATTGTTGTTTTATACCCTACTGAAACAGGGGTTCTCTACAACCAGGTTTTTAAGTGTAACATTATTGATGTTACAAGCGACCAGATAACCCTCAAGCTGAGAAGTCAACAACACAACCAAGATATATTTACAACATATACTGACTGGAGTATAGAAGGGGATGTCATGGATTCTTCCTTTAATTCTATGTACAGAAACCTTTCTTACTTTATGACTGCTGCTCCAGAATGGAGGTCTCTATGGTTAGGTATTAACCCACCTGCAACCTATACATCGCAGTACGACTACCATCATTCAGAATTGACTGAAGAGCAGAATCATCTACTAAACAAGATGATCAATAGCATAGATTATTACCTTCTATGGGGACCTCCGGGAACAGGAAAAACCAGTAAAATGGTCAAGCATTATGTCAAGTACCTAGAAGAACACACCGACTACAATGTACTAATATTAGGGTATACCAACAGGGCTGTTGATGAGTTGTGCGCTGCTGTGCTAGATGCCCTAGATGGAGACATAGAACCTTTCTTGCGTGTAGGCTCGTCTAATGCTTGCGACCCTAAGTACATCCCCTTCTTGCTGGATCAAGAAATCAAGCAATACAGTTCTCGCAAGGAAATCCGGAATAGACTTATGAAGTCTAGAATCATACTTTCTACCGTAGCTTCTATTTCTAATCGGTCAGAGTTATTCGATTTACTATCCTTCGACGTTGTGATTATTGATGAGGCGTCACAGATATTAGAACCTATGATTATAGGCCTGCTGCAACGATTTAAAAAAGTTGTCTTGATCGGAGACCACAAGCAGTTACCAGCTGTAGTGACACAACCGCCAGTAGAAACGGTAATCGATGTTCCAGAATTGATAGACATAGAGATTTCTGATCTACGTGTATCATTATTCGAGCGTCTAATCAGAAGGGCAGAAAAACAAGGATGGTCTCATGCTTATGGACAACTTACGGCTCAAGGTAGAATGCATGAAGAAATCATGGATTTCCCCAACCACTATTTTTATAACAATCGGCTTCAGACAATTGCTGGAATAGACAGACTTACTTCACAATCATCTCGCTTTCTAAATGCAAGGTGCATATATATACCCAGTAATGTCGATGCTCTATTTTCCTGGAAAACCAATTCTCACGAAGCAGCTATTATTCTACAACTTATCATTCAATTACAAGAAAAAGGGCCTTATCTTCCTGAAGAGATAGGCATCATTACGCCATACAGAGCCCAGATTGCTCTCATCCGTAAACAACTGCTTTCGCTTCCCGATCAATCGTACGTGTCTAAGATAATGGTGGATACTGTAGAGAGATACCAAGGAGGAGCTAAAGACTTAATCATACTTTCGTTATGTACGAATCGGCTAGATCAGATGGAACAACTGGTTTCATTGTCAGAAGAGGGCATCGACAGAAAGTTAAATGTAGCACTCACTAGAGCGCGCGAGCAGATTATAATAATAGGGAATAAAGAAATACTTAATACGAATCCCGTTTATAGCGACTTAATAAAGGCGTATACTCAAGTGGATAATGATGCTTTTTCGGGTAAGCTGGATTAAAAGGTAAATATGAAGAAAATACCGTTTCTATTAATTTTCAGTAGAATCATACTCGGAGTCATTGTGATTCTTCTAGCTATATTTCAACCCCTTCATTCCGCGGCCTGGATTGTTGCTGCTATGACGACAGGATTACTTACAGATGTATTCGATGGAATTGTTGCTAGGAAATTAAATGTCTCTTCTGAATCCCTTAGGATCTGGGATTCTAATGTGGATCAGTTTTTCTGGTTAGCTGTTGTGGGTTCTGTATTTTATCTTAATGTAGATTTCATAAAACAGCACATACTATGGATAACCTTAATCCTTGTTCTTGAAGTATTCTGTTACTTATATAGCTATCTGAAGTTTAAAAAAACCATAGCAACACATTCTATCCTAGCTAAAATATGGACCATTTCATTGTTGGTGTTTTTAATTGATCTAGTCCTTCATTCTGAAAGCAGAATTGCATTCATCATCTGTATCTGCTTAGGAATAATATCCAGAATTGAAATTCTCTTAATCATACACAGATTATTAAAGTGGACAACCGACGTCCCTTCCCTCTTCGTAGTATCAAAAATCAATAAGGGAATTCCTTTTAAAAAAAGTACACTTTTTAATGGATAACCTAAGGGATAAAATTAATCCCAGCTGCCATCATTGAGCATATCATCTTCTTCTTCCTTTTCATCAAACTTCCCTATGGATTCATTGTGGGCCAATTTCTGATAATGGTTATAATCTCGAACTATAGTCTTCAAGAATCCGAAAGTAGTCGTTGTTGCGGGTTTTACAATATCATACGCCTGCTTAACTTGATCTACTGCAAGAGCCCCCAGTTGAAGTTTATTGTCGGCCCGAGAGATGATCACTCTCTTCAAGGTAGCGACTTCCTTATCTGACATATTTAGTACCTGACTATAGGTAGGTTGATAGTCTGGGTTGATTCGTTTAAAAGCCGTTCTATTCAGTTTAGATTTGTCCTTAAGACTTACGACAGTTGTCTCGGCCATCATATCTCCTAGCCTCTGTGCTTCTTCTTTCGACAATATGGCTACAATGCCTACGAAACCGTTCATCAACCAGTGGTCTACAATCAACATCATCCAGCGCAGCAAGAGTGTTCCTGTAGAAAGTTTACTTCCATCCAGTGTTACCACTCGTGTGCGCATAATGTTCTTACCTGGGGTCTGGCCATTGTTTAATCGCTCGAATATAAAGGAGTAAAAAAAAGCAGGCAACATTAAGCACAGCAAAACGAAAACAGCGAAATCTCCTCCACCTAGCACACTAGTCATCATGATAGAGATAAAAAATATATACCCAAAGATTATGATGAGGTCTAGTATCCTCGCCAGAATTCTATCTCCTACGCCAGCGACAACATATTCTATCTCTACATTATTGGCAGTCGTGATTTTTATATAATCCGCCATATATATATTATTATTGTGTAAAAGGCGTAGAAACCGATTTACTTCTAGATTCCACCCTTGTTTAGATAAATGTATATATTTTAAATGAGACAGACTGTATTCATAGAAAGGAATGAGAAAAAGTGGAAGAAAGCCAAGCGCTTTTCTCAAGGCTTAAACAAGATATCCGCGGATGAACTTGCTCACTTATATACAGAAATCACAGAAGACCTTTCTTATGTCCGCACCTTCTACCCAGACAGCCAGTTAATCAATCACCTCAACGGCCTTGCGCTTAACTTGCATAGTAAAATATACCAGACGAAAAGAGAAGATAAAAAACGGTTCATTACTTTTTTTACAGAGGAGGTTCCTCTTATCGTGTATCGTCATAGACAGAAATTTACCATTGCTTTTCTCACCTTTATGATTGCAGTCGGGATAGGGTTATTTTCTACCTATAAGGATGATAGCTTTCCGAGATTAATCTTAGGTGATCAGTATGTTAATATGACCTTAGAAAATATTAAGAAAGGAGACCCGATGGGCGTATATGGCTCTTCTAATCCTTTTACGATGTTTATGGGGATCGGCAGCAATAACATAAGGGTTTCCTTTATTGCTTTTGTACTAGGAATATTCGCCTCCTTAGGGACAGGTTTCGTTCTTTTTACTAATGGGGTTATGGTAGGTGCTTTCATCTACTTTTTCGTTAGAGAAGGGTTGTTCCTTGAAACTTTTACTACCATAATGATACATGGCACCCTAGAACTTTCTGCCATAGTTATAGCAGGCGCAGCAGGATTCATTCTAGGAAATTCATGGTTGTTTCCTGGTACTTACCCACGGATGACATCACTGGTAAGAGGTGCTAAAGATGCCATCAGCATCATTATAGGGTTGGTTCCTGTATTTGTTATAGCAGCCTTACTGGAAAGTTTTGTTACCAGGCACTATCAGGTTCTGGGTCTAGCAGGGCGTATTTTTATTATGGCTATATCAGCCATTTACATCATTTATTATTTCGTCATCTTGCCGAGTCAAGTGAATCATAGGCAATCTATAATGGAGAATAGTTAGTAATCACTATATTGGAATACTTAGGAAGCAACAATCTACATGAAGAAACATTTTGAAATACCTATAGAAAGGACATTTGGAGAAATCCTCAACGATGGATTTAGATTTGTCATTAGGCACATCGGGCCGATGAGTAAGGCTTTCTTAATGTATGTATTTCCTGTCATGGCGTTTGCTCTTGTGTATATGCTCTATAATGACGTAATGACTTCATTTATGGTCAGTGCAACAGATCCCTTTTCGTCATCTTACCTGAATGGTATGGTACAGCTCTTACTCATAGGCATATTTATAGGGTTGGCTATTTATTTAAGTAACTTGATTGTATATGCTGGCGTGCGCTGTTACTTAGAGGATGATGGCGTTATAACATTCGATCGATTAAATGAAAATTTTAAAAGATACTTCTGGGTGTATATTTCGTCAGGCATCGTACAAGTATCGATCATTCTTTTCCCTATGGTATTTATAGGACTTATCATGTACGTGAGTGGAGCCATAGGTGGACTGCTGGCTTTCATATATTTCTTCGTGGCTATATATCTATTTAATGTTTTTCAATTCCTAGGCAT
>CAZFJO010000156.1:6015-8940 GCA_964518915.1 uncultured Saprospiraceae bacterium | reverse complement strand
AAATAGAAAGTATGGATAACAATGCTACTGGTATTTCTGGAAGAACCATAGCACCTTGAGAAAGGGTTATGGATTGAGCTAGCAATAGAAGAGATGCTGTGACACCTACCCAAGGGTGGAACAGTTTTTTACCGATGTAGTATACAAGATATAATAGGGTGGACGTAATGGATAAAGAACACGCATGTAAAGCTGTCGCGCTTGTACCGAATACTTTAATCCACCAGCCATATATGAAATGAAAAAAAAGTGGATGACCTCGCGAAAGGGAGACATCTATGCTTCCTGGTAGTAAGCTCGGAATTCCATCTGCCATAGTCTTTACAGCAGGAGCATAAACCCAGGATTCATCCCAGTAGTAAGAAAGAGATAAATGGAAAACCTTGTAGGCTATAAATAAAATCAAGCCAGACCAGAATAATATATCAGGTAGTCTATGATCCGTCTTGTATGATTGATTCTCCACGTTTAATTCCTTCTCCTTGTAATAATACACCATTACCTAGGAAGATATATTGCAAGGACTTAAAATTCGTAGAATTAATTCTAAATCAATGTATAGCAAATCACCACTTTAAGGTAGAAATTTTATTCTTCTTCGGCGGCAGCAGGATTTTCATCGAGATCTAGGACCTCAGCAATAGGTGTTGTTGTAGGACTTTCTGAACTTGTTTCTGGTTCAGGACTCGCTTCAGTTTCATTCTTCGTTTCAGTATTAACATCTGTATCCCCGACTACTTCTTCGATCACATCTTCTATCTTTTCAGAAATCACAGATGCAACTGCTTTTACAGTATCTACAGCATCTTCAATGGTATCTTCAATACTGTCTATAATATTGTCTACTGCCTTAGATGTTTTGGATCGATTTTTAGATTCATTAATTTCTTCAGCGGCATGCTTTAGCTGATCAGACTCCGTTTCTTTTTCTTTCGTTTTTTCAGCGATATCTGCTTCGATTTTCGCCTTTACTTCTTTCTGTTTTTGTTTAATTTCCTCTTTCTCCGCTCTTGCTGCAGCCTTTTTCGCTTCTGCTTCTTTTTTCTTCTCCAGATCCGTACGTGTCTTATACATATCCTGAAGTTTTATGTCTTTAGAAGCGATTCGTTGTTCAATCATCATCATTTTAGCCTGACGAATCTGTGCTTCTAACTGGCCATCGGTACGGTCTATTCTGGTTTTCTGGAACTCCATTTCTTTACGGTCACGATCGATGGATTTTTCCATTCTATCGATGGCTCCATGGAGGCCATTGAGACGACCATCTATTCTGGATTGAGATTTCTGCTTGCGCTCTCCTTCACTCCCGAATCTATTCTCTTTCACTTTTTTAAACAACGCATCAATCTTATTCCACAGTTCTCGATTTTCCTTTCTAGCAAAATCCCCTTTTTTAAATTCTGACTGTACTTTTTTCAGTTCTTCGAATATGGGTTTCAACCCTAGGCCTTTCTCTATTTTTTCTTCTATGGTTGATAGCTTGTCATAGAATACTTGTGCTTTTTCTTTGGATTCCTGTCTGAACTGTTTTTCTAGAACTTTTCTCAGTTCTTTAAGCTTGTTGAAAATCTCATTGGTCTTGTCCTTCAGTGCTGAAGAATGTTCTCTGAACAGATTCTTCTCCTTGGCCTGGCCTTGAACTTTATCCCAGAAACCTTTAATCTCTTCCCATACACTTTCACTAAATTCTTCCATCTGATCTACACGATCATGAATATCGTCAAGTTCTGACTTATACATCTGGTACAATCGGGAAGACAGAACTACGAAATGCCATTCTGTTTTAGCACGGTTTATAAGATCCGTACGGTCTACTTTTATATCCTCTGGTAATAGGTCTTCTGCTATAGATAGGTTTCTTTCTAAAAGTTGATGATTTTCTGGGAATTCTACATCACGGCCTTCTCGCCATTGTTCCATCATCATATTATAGAATAACTCCGTAGCAACATCTTCTGGAAAGGTATATAGGTTTACTTTGTTTTCCTTGTCTAGAAGTTCTAAGGCTAGTAATATCTTCTTTTCATCTTTATCGGTGCCCCATAAAACGATTCGTTTCTTCATCGGTTGTGTCGTGTTAAGTAGAGATTTCTCCCTACTTGGTCAGCTATACGCTTTTAATCAATTATTTAAAATCATCAAGTAGAATGGTTTTACTACTATATACTATAGTAGTAACGATTAAAATGGGTGAACTGCTCCCACCATTTTATTTTTTACTAGATATTGTGCAATCTGTACTGCATTAGTAGCTGCACCTTTTCTTAAATTATCTGATACGATCCAGAGATTAAGTCCATTTTCTATTGATTCGTCTCTTCGTATTCTTCCCACGAATACTTCGTTTTTATTTTTAGCCATAAGCGGCATAGGATAGATGTTCTTGCTGGGATCGTCTTGAATGACAATGCCTTCTGTTTCTGAAAGTAATTCCCTCACATCATCTAGATTGTAAGGAGTGTTAAATTCGACATTGACAGATTCTGAGTGTCCTCCATTAACAGGTACACGTACTGCAGTGGCTGTGATGCCTATACTGTCATCATTAAGGATTTTCCTTGTTTCGTGTACAAGCTTTAATTCTTCTCTTGTATATCCATTATCGAAGAATACATCACAATGCGGTAGACAGTTCTCAAAGATCGGATGCGGGTAAGCAGGAGATTCTACTTCTTGTCCATTCTTCTCTTGTTCATACTGATCAACGGCTTTAACCCCAGTTCCAGTATAAGACTGATACGTAGATATAACCAATCTCTTTATGCCATACTTTTTATGCAACGGTGCCATTGTAGCTACCATCTGTATGGTTGAGCAATTAGGATTAGCTATTATTTTATCATTTTCAGTTAATAAAGAAGCGTTAATCTCTGGGACTACCAGTCGCTTAGTAGGGTCCATACGCCACGCAGAAGAATTATCAAT
>CAZFJO010000156.1:0-5915 GCA_964518915.1 uncultured Saprospiraceae bacterium | reverse complement strand
GTGGAAGTGCAGAAACCGTTTTTTCAGGAAAAACGGGTGGCGTAGGAACGGATCCAGCCATGGTCCGTGTAAGAATTGAAAAAGTAGGAAGTGATTTCACAGTGCTTACGGATTACGGCAGTGGATTTTTAGAGCCAGAAGGAAGTTTTACAGGCCCTGAAACATTTGCCCTGAGCAGAATAGGGATAGAATGTATATATACATCTTCTCGAAGCACCGCTTTTTTCTACGATGATGTGATTGCTATACCATATGAAGAAGATAATACGCCTCCTCAATTGACCAGTTCTCGCATCCTATCTGACGATATGGTAGAACTGTGCTTTAATGAAATTCTTGCTGAAGAAGGAAGCAATGTTGCTATGAACTATTCCTTAGATAATGGAATCGGGGCAGCTCTGTCAGCTGACGTTGTTGATAATTGTGTGCAACTATTGTTTGAAAGACCGCTAGAAAGCGGTCCTACCTATACATTGACATACGACGGTGTTTCGGATAGAAACGACAATGTGGCTAGTGGAATGGTAACTGATATTGTGATTTCTGTAGGCCCTCTGCCTGACGAGCTAGTTGTCAACGAAATATTATTCGATCCATTCTCGGAAGGAGATGATTTTATAGAGATTATTAATAGGTCGGATAAGATACTTAACCTTAATGGAGTTGAGATACTGAATGCGCAGAGAGACGATTCAAGGATAATTGAATTAGATGTTTCTTTGCTGCCAGGAGAAATAGTAGCATTGAGTCCAGACAAGCGACAGCTAGAAGAGATATATGATCCACCTATGGAAGCTAATATTATCGTTGCTAGTCTTCCCGCATTCAACAACGACGAAGGGAATGTAACCCTGTTGTGGCAGGGTGAAGTTATAGACTCATACGATTATCATGAGGATGATCACAACGACTTATTGCGTGATACAGAAGGTGTAAGTCTAGAAAGAATAAGCCCTGATGCTGCGAGTGATGATGCGGGTAACTGGCTATCGGGTGTATCGGTTACCGGATTTGCGACACCTGGGTATAAGAATGCATCCTTTATAGAATCTATAATGGGTTCTGATGATATATCACTGAGAACAGAAATTTTTACACCCAATGGGGATGGTGTAGACGATCAACTCATTATCGATTTTAATTTAGAGGAAAATGGTCTTCTTGCACGAGCACGCATATTTAATGACCAAGGACACCTAGTTAAAGATCTGGTTAATAATGTAACCATCGATAGCGATGGGTTTCTGACCTGGGATGGAAGCAATAACGATGGCGGTCTCTCTAGAATGGGTGTCTATATTCTTCAAGTCGAAGTATTTAATAGCTCTGGATTCCGCAGAAATAAGAAAATGGCTTGTGTCTTAGTTAAAGATTTCTGATGACTGGGATTTTACTGTACATTTGTGGTTAGCATGGAGCTAGAGAAATATTATAGAAAGTCTTCGGTCATTTTATCAGCCATACTGATTCTATTTTCTATAGGTATGATATATCCGATGGGTATATCTGTTATGGAAGGATTGAGTGTGTATTCCTTGCAGATTATATTTATGTTCATCTTGCTAGCTATGATGTTTCTAATCATCGATGCTAAGAGATTGATGTTTTCATCCTTGCTTGGAGCAGCTATTTTATGTCTGTTCCTAAAAAATAACTCCAACCGCAACCTGGTAATGCCAGAAGTTAATACAGATGCTCAAGTCAGTATTGCCCATTTTAATCTATCCAGCCTAGAGCCAGATGTAGCGCAATTGTTTGCAATTGTAAATGATACTAAAGCTGATGTATTGTCTTTCCAGGAGTTTACGCCACTATGGAAGGAAGTCCTTGATTCTGTGGTAGTTGATTCTTACCCCCATAGTATTGAAATAATGCGTATAGACCCGTTTGGGTTATCCATATTTTCAAAAATTCCATATGACCATGTCGACACAAGCTATGTGTCTGGGATACCGATCGTATGTTTCGGAGTTTCTGCTGCTCATGAAACCATAGAACTTGTGAGTACGTACATATCTCCACCGCTCGATTCATATTCTAAAGAAATTGCCGAAAGCCAACTTTCTGCGATGAACATCATATTATCAGCATCTAACTTTCCGCATATGGTAGTAGGAGAATTTAATGATGTATACTGGTCTAATCGGGTTAGGACCTTTAGAAATGACAATAATCTAGTTAACAGCCGCAGAAACACAACGGTTACTAGCCTTGATATCCCTCTAGACCATATTTTCCATTCAGAATCTCTAGAATGTATTCAATTCTCAGAAGTTCTCGATAAAGCGGATAGAAAAGTAGGTATTCTAGGTAATTATCAGATTATCAATCCATAGGATTTCAGGCACCTCAGAATCAAAAGAAACCCTATTTAACTAGGTTAGTAGCCTAGTTATGCGTAAGATTTATTACATTTAGTGAGTTATGAATTGTAAGCTAAATTGCTAAAAAGCTTTTTTAGTAGGTGAAGTGGTATAAATATTGTGACATTAATGTTGTGAAAGGAGTGGGAATAATGATTCCTTCCTTTTTAAATTGATTTTTTGATTGTCAGTAGGTCTAGAACTTTAGTTCTGCCTAGTGATGAGCTCTACCACCCCAAGATGCCAAGAGGAAAGCCAGATGATGACCAACGATAGAGCTTATTCCTAATACTGCTAATCAGATTTTCTATTTTAAATATATTCAAGTAGACAATTGATTAGAAACCTTGCCATATTATTTATTTTATGCCTTGCGCTTATAACTGATGTAAATGCTCAGACAGACAATGAGTTTTTACAGCAGATTGCGACGTATAACCATATGATCGGCCACCCTTCCGAGGAGCCGACTAATCACTTATATGGTGAGTGGACATTAAATCATATAGGTAGAGACCTCACATCGGAAGAAATAAAAATCCAAGAAGAGAAAAAGAAATACATTGAATCTCAGATAGGTAAGGTTACTCCTGATCTTATTTTTCAACAGATGGTTCATTCGCCATTTTCTGAAGATGAAATTTACCTTCTCCATGAGCAGTATGATGATTTAGAATACCATAGTCCTTATGGCCGTCAGGTTATGGAGATCGTAAAATATGTTGAGGCGAAGAAAGAAATAGTCGGTAAGAGTTTTCCTAGGATAACGATGGTCGACGTGGATTCGCTTACTTACGATCTACCATCTGTAGGACATGGAAAATACTTGCTCCTTCATTTTTGGACGAGTTTCTGTTCTAATTGTAGACAGAAAAATAGATACTTCTCTGACTTTAATCCTACTTTCCAGCGCAACAATATTATTGTAGTTTCTGTATGTATAGACTACTATGCTGAAAACTGGTTGAAAGTACTTGATGAAGAACAATTCGTAACACCTCACTTCTACCATAGTCGAGAAGAATTTATGGATCTTGCTGATCAATACAAGCTAGAATTATCAACCACACTACTTATGGATGATAGTTTTAGGATTATATCGCGAGATAAGTATAAATTAGACGATTTGATATATGATATCCAAGTCGAGTAATGGCCATAAAGTATAAGCTGAAATCTTTCTCAGATCTCTCTCCCATTGAATTGTATGATGTCTTAAAATTAAGACAAGATGTATTTGTTATAGAACAAGAATGTATCTATCCGGATTGTGATAACTACGATCAAGAAGGGATGCATCTTATAGGGTATGATGGTCATGAAATAGCAACGTACCTCCGGATATTAAAACCTGGAATGACTTATGAAAAATATTCTTCTATAGGTAGGGTTATCATTGCAACATCATATAGAAAGCGCGGATTGTCTAGGAATTTACTCACGATTGCCATTGAATATTTAAGGAAAAAACATCCTACTCATGACATTAAGATATCCGCCCAATCTCACTTAGAAAAAATGTATGCTTCTCTAGGATTTAAGAAAAGTGGAAGCCCTTATCTAGAAGATGGAATTCCTCACATCCCGATGGTCCTTGCCTTTCTTCGTTCAAGTGCTTCTATCCAGTCAGACTCGTAATCTACATCGTTTAATTTAGGTAAGGCGTGTACAGACAAGTCGCTATTTATAGCTGCTTCTAATGTCTGATCGTACACAGTTTCTGTACTCCATGCAATGTCAGCGAATAATTCTGGATAATATCCTTGTGAACCTATGAGGTAATATCCTCCATCATAAGTGGGACCGATTACAACTTGATTGTTCTTTAGTGAATCTAAGGCGGATTCTATGATGTTAGGTTCTAGGTCTAGGCAATCAGAACCTATGATCAAGATGTTGTCGTAATCGGATTTTAAAGATTGAAAAGCATGAGAAATTTTGCTGCCCAAGTTCCCAGCAGATTGTAACCTCTTATGGAAATGCTCAGAAGACCAGGCATCGTCATTATCGATAAATTCTGAGTAAAAGAGATACTTGTCTGCTTTAACGGGTTCACATACTGTACGTGTGTGATCGAGTAACTGATGATATATTTCCAATGCCCGCTCTGGCCCCGTCGTCTTAGCAATCCTTGTTTTGGCTTTGCCTAATTCAGGATTTTTAATAAAAATAATGAGTGCACTACTCATCCTTTTCTTTTTCACCTTTTTCTTTCTTCCTTACCGTCTTACCGGACTCTAAGGTCTTAGAGACAGCAACATATGGCCCTTTAATTATAGTAATGTCTTCATCTAGTCCTGATGTAATAATGATGTTTTCATCATCTTGGATGCCAGTGACAACCTTAATCATTCTAGCTGTGTCTGCTTCCATGACGAAAACCACTTCTTGGAAATCTTCTTCGTCATCGTTTTCTTCCATATTTCTAACCGTTACAGCTTCAATAGGAACAGTAACCATGTCTTTCTGGCTTTCTGTGTAGATATCTACTGTTGCAGACATACCAGGACGGAAAGGATATTTATTGGCGGCGGTAGCCATGCTTTTATATGAAGAAGGATCTATTCTTACCTTAACAACGAAATTCGTTACTTGATCTGAGTTTAGCGTCGCTTGTGCAGAGGCTATGTTAGATGCAGAGTTAGCAATCTCTGTAACCTTACCCTTGAATACTTTATCTATATAAGCATCAACTTCTATATCTACTTCATCACCGACTTCTACTCGTAAGATGTCGTTTTCACTTACATCTACTTGAACTTCCATTGTATTAAGGTTAGCGATTCTCATCATTTCTGTACCTGTCATCTGTATCGTACCTACGACACGTTCTCCTTGCTCTACAGCTAAGGTTGATATAACACCAGAAGTAGGTGCTTTAATGGTGGTTCTACTTAGAGAAGTTCTTAATTCGTTTAGACTGGCTTCAGAAGATTTAACCATAAAGGCTGACCCTTCCGCAGATTTTCTGGCAGAATTAAGAGACGCTTCTGATGCTTTTAGGTTAGCTTGTAAGCCTTCTAGGGTAGCAAGTGATTGCTCATATTCTACCTCAGAGATTACCCCTTCTTCTTTTAGTTGAGTATTTCTCTCGTGTATCTTCTTAGCATTAGAAAGTTGCGCTACAATCTGTTCTTTCTGAGCAATGCTGTTTTCTATCTGCGATTCAGACATGGCTTGGTTAGCTTTAGCATTGTTGAGGCTAGCTTCTCCTCTCTGCACAGCAGAAACATAGGTATCGGGATCTATTTTAGCAAGAAGTTGTCCGCTTACTACAGAGTCACCTTCTTCTACGTATAGGTTTACAATTTCACCAGATACATCTGAACTGATCTTTACTTCAACCTCAGGAAATATTTTTCCCGATGCCGATACTTTTTCTACGATGGTTCTCTTTTTAGAGTCCTCGACCTGGACCTCTATCCCTTTAGGCTTTCCTTTAGATTTCATCACTGCAGCTGCCCCGAGAGCTACGATCAATAGTATCCCTAGCAGGATCCACCATTTTCTACTTTTAGATGCCATGTAATGTCGTTTTATTCTTTACTGATG
>CAZFJO010000155.1:1746-8972 GCA_964518915.1 uncultured Saprospiraceae bacterium | reverse complement strand
CCATCTCCCTTAAAGAAATGATTTTCATCTAGTCTACTTCTCACAGGATAGAATCCATCGAAGGTAAATATCAGGTCTTCTTGAGCTGTACAATTATCTGCAGATCCTCTATCGAAGTCTCTCGCCCAGATATCTATACTTCCTGTAGAAGGCATCGTTACTGTTGTAATTTCAGCCAGACAGTACGGCGTAGGTTTCTTACAATCCCTCACCTCAAATGTATCCATCTTAACGGTCTTGTTACCACATACATCTTCTACATACCAAGTAATCTTGTGTGTTCCTACAGGGTATCTGTCAGACGCATCATTAGACACACCTGTAATCACATCACCTATTTCATCGTTGTTAAGATCAATCTCCCACTTCCATATTAACTCATCATCAGGCGTACAATCATCCGTAGCGGTATTGACAAGTTCTATGAAGTCTGCACAATCTGCACCATAGGCACAGAAAGGTCCGAATTCTCCTTCTATAACTGGCTTTTCTTCATTAACTACTTTAATGATCTGTACATATCTATAGTACCCATTGTACAAGTAGAAATCTGAGCCTATCTGATTCTCTAGGAAATCTATATCTATTGAACCACCGCCACCAGTGTATCCGAAATCTTGCTCAAACTGGCACCAGTCTAGCACTGTCCATGTTCTCAATATCTTGAAACATACACTGTCTACTAGGTTGAAGATCTGGTCTTCATAAGTAGAAGCTAGTAAGCTACAGTGGTCGTCGTCAAATCCTGGGAATTGCGACCCTACAGGCAGATCTTCTGGATCGATATCCGCATAACATGCGTCTATAGTAACATCGTCTGGCCAGTCTATTTCGCCATCGAAGCTTGATCCATCAATCGTAATCACCTGGGTACATGATACTGCTCTACCGTTATCATCTGTCGCTGTAAATGTTCTTGTAATTGTTCCATTGTGACATTGATCTAGGTCTATAATGGAATCTTGTGTAACCGTTACATTACAGTTATCTTCTGCATAACCATCTATCAGTGAGCCATTAAATGCAACACCGATAAGGTATTCTGTAGGAATGACAATTTCTTCTCTATTCTCTCTTCCTACTACGACAGTACCGAAGTCATCTAGAGACTTATATTCATACCCACACTGTATCGTAATATCCGGAGGACATACTAGGATAGGATCTATCTTATCCTGTACAGATGTGATCACCATACAATCGTTGTAATTGTCTGAACAAGTGGTGATTAAATCGCCATCTTCATCTCTTATATCTATAGTGTTTCCGAAGATTCCATCACCATTGGCATCATCCCATACTCTGAGCTGAACCATGATGTCTTTTCCTACATCTTCACAACAGAATTCAACAAAATCTCTGAATTCTAGGTTGTCTATATTACAATCTTCTCCATCATCCTGAGGCATTCTTCTTACTTCGAAGCCTACTTCAGTACAATTATCATGAGATCCATCATCGAACGTAGGCGCGAATACCTTAGCATAACCATTGGTTGTAAGGGTTACTACTGTAAATTCGTCACATACTGGAATCGGAGGCACCTCATCTTTAACGAATACTTCCGTAAACGCAAAAGTAAAGTTGTCACAATCATCTGTTACTCTATATCTTATCCACGTCCTTCCTGCTGGCAAGTCTTCTATCACATAGTGAGAGAAATTACCCATACCATCTAGGACCGTCCGCACATTGTCATCTCTATACAATCCATTAATCGGTGCTGCACCGTTGTTGTCTGCAAGCAGATACTCAACAGTATAAGTTGTTCTTATCGTAGGATCACTTAATAGAGGCTTTCCATCTAATTGTGGAAAGTCAATATTCGTACAATCGAATTCTACGATCGGTGCTGGCACTAACCAGTCAGCAGAACACTCATATGGATCAGCTGGAATGATCTGGTTGTCAGGAAGCGTTGTCACAACTGGAGGAAGCGTATCTAATACCTTGATAATCTGGAAGCTATCTAGTAACTCAGACGTACACCAATCTAGTACTGTCCAGTGTCTTAATACCTTGAAACTGTTCTTACAGATAGGCAATACCTTATCGTGGAAGGTAGCGTTCAGCTCACAGTACGAAGTATTAGGAAATATAGGAAATAGGTCAATTGTAGTAGGTACACCTGTTTCATATTCTTGTGGTTGGTCTAGACGACCATTGCCATTGACATCAACCCATGGTTCTGGATATCCATTATCATTAAGATCCCAGAAATCATTTAGTTCCTCACAAGCATGGAGGATGTCTTCTTCTAGGTCGTCATAATTAGGTGGAAAAACAATGTCTGAAATAGGGATTCGTCTGTAGACGATCTCCTTCGTACAGAATGCAGAAACGTTGCCATACATATCCTCTGCTCGGTATATGATGGTTCTTCTTGCACTGACATCTTCATCATCGCAATCTGTATCCACTGTTTCATCGCTTACGACGTATACAGATGGATTAGGATCACAATTGTCCATTACTTCCGGTAAATCGAAAGCGCCGTTGAAATAACAATCAACGGTGTCGAACATGAATTCCATGTCACAAGTAATCATTGGCGGTTGCTTATCTTCAACGAAGATATAACCCCAACATGAGTTAGAACTACCATCAAGGGTAATCCTGACTTTCCATTGCTGGTTAATGTGTGTTTCATTTACCGTCGGAGATGTAGGAATAGGAATATCATTCCTATCTAGTACCTCTACGGTATAAGAACACATTGCTTCATCTTCTCCTTCCAGGATCATAGCCGGTGTAATTGTAACGGAACAACCATCACCCAGGGAAACCTGAACTCTGTTGTTACATCCCAGTACACATTGACTGTAAACTTGTGAGGAAAATACTGAAGTCAGCATCATCGCAAATAGCATGACCATTTTGGTCATCTGATTGCTCCTTCTGATTGTAAATTTCTTCAGTTTCATGAGAATTAATCGATTTTTAGTTATAGTATTCATTTTTAAATTCTAGCATTACTGCTCAGTCCTAACAGGGTAGAATACGTAGCAAAAAAATGGTCCAGCGAAAGGGGGGAAATGCTGGATTACTCAGTTCAATTATATACCATGGCAAATATCAGACCAACTGATGCTCCATGGCAAATTTTATAAGGTTTACGGTGTTCTTGACACCTAATTTTCTCATTATATTTTTTCTATGAACACCGACAGTCTGGTCGCTTATGAACAGTTCTGCGGCAATCTCTTTGTTATTTTTAGCTTGAGTTATCAAGTGTAATATTTCTTGTTCTCTTCTAGTTAATCTCTTCTGAATCAAGAACCTATCTCTATATACCGGTTGACTCATACTGCTTCCATTCAGAGAAGTCTGTGACTTCCTAGCTGGAGGCGTAATATGTAGTCCTTCTGCTATAAAAGTTCTATCCTTCAAGATCTCATGGATTCCGACCACAAGCTCATCAAATGTGTTAGACTTAGATATAAATCCATCCGCACCTGATTGCAAGGCCTTCTTCACAAATTTCGATTCACTATAAGAACTCAATACCATGATTTTCATGTATTTTTCATTGCTTCTAATCTGAGGTATAAAATCTAATCCATCTATATCTGGAAGACTGATCTCCATTATTAAGAGCTCTATCTTATGATCAGAAAGATGATTCCTCAATTCTGTTGCCCTACTAAATATCCCACTAAACGTCAATCCAAGGTCTGTTCTGTGTTTGAGCATCTCTATAATGCCTTCTGCGAACATTCCTTGCTTATCGAGGATGGCAGTTTTTATTCCTGACATGTGTAAATTTTTCTATTAAATCAATGGCGACTTTGTATCGAATAGATATCGCAGTCTACCTATAGAAAGCAAATGAGGTGCCAAACTAAAGATTATTGTAATTAATACATGACAAGAAAATTATATACGACTATAACTTCCTATTAAAAATCCAGGCATTTAAGCCGTAAATGGAATCTAAGTATTGAAATAATAACACAATTACACATAATCATTCATCATAATGTGTTGAGTAAATATTTATTTAAAAAAAATCGCACTGCATAGCGGATTCCAGCAGTCTTACTCTCGAACTGGGTCTATCAGATACATCTTTTCCACCTTATTCTGAGCCACCAAGTCATGATAAAACAGCGATATTTTTTTTCTTGACACCACAATCTGACTCATGCTGATGGTCGCAACTCGATCGGAACGATTCATCATAAAATCTTGCTCTGGGTCTCCGACTTTTCCATGCGTATGGACATCAATCATAGCAGAACTCGATATTTCTGGGATGTCGGATAACATATTATGAAACACTTTCTCCCGCTTATCTTGCATATCCGGTTCATATAAAGTACAAGAAGACCATACATGGGGTCTAGATGCATCTATGACGGAAAAATGTTTAACTTTCTCATCCCACCGCAATTCATACAACTTATCTTGATCATAAGCGATAAAGGTAAAAGGCTCTATGCCCTCTAAATTTATGTCTTGAAAAAACTGGAATGCAGAATGGTACTGAAAAAATTCTTTCGCGATTATACCCCTGCTTTTTTTATAGGGAGGATTGTGGCTGTGCTTCTTAAATGCACCGTTCAGAACACAGATAAACCATCCGAGATTCGACGCTACTATCCATGAGCCTCCTGCCGTATCACCAGGATACATAATCTGTTGGTTTTCAATAGACTCTGTATTGATTTTATTAACAGACCTGGAAGGACTTTCGTCTCGATTAGAAGTTAGAATCAAGTCTCCTCCAGAAGACCTTACTACGCTGACTGTACACATATTTTACTATATAATTGTACCATTATAAATCCCCTAATTGCGGTCTGATTACGATGTCTTCTACCACGGCATTTTTGCCTAAGGACACAGTGCCGTATATCACTTGAGCGATATCTTCTGCTTCCATTAATCGATCTTTCGGAAGATCTACTCCTTCCCAGGAATTGGACCATGTAGCACCGGGTAACACAGCCGTTACTTTGATTCCTTCCGTCTTAAGTTCTTCACGCAGGCATTTAGAAAAACCGAGCATCGCCCACTTAGATATAGCATAGGAACCGCCATTTGCGTAAGCGGTAATACTAGCGATAGAACAGATGTTGATTATATGCCCATGTCCGGCCCGAGTCATATGTGGGATTATCTCCCTAGACAAGTTGTAGGCACTGTATAGATTGGTGTCCATCATTTTCTGGAGGTTTCCGTCTGGCTCATCTTTTATAGAACCTGGAATAAAAACTCCTGCATTATTTACAAGGACATCTATAGAGGCATACTTGGTTTTAATGCTTTCCGCAAATGATTGAATATCAGAAGCTTGACTTACATCAACTGGCTGGGTATAAACTTCAACCCCAGGATGATCTTTCTCCAATTTCCGCTTGGTTTCATCCAAGTCTTCCTGATTTCTACTGCATATTGCAAGGTTATAACCATGCGAGGCAAATAATGCAGCAGTGGCTCTTCCTATTCCTTTTGTAGCGCCTGTAATGATAGCTATGGGCATATTCTTACTTTAATGTTGACAAAAAATGCAAGCTTACTTTCCGAATAAACATTTTCGCCGTAAATATGCGAAAGCAAACGTGGAGAAAAGCATCATTAGAACTTAATAACGCATCTATTGTTGAATTTCCACGAGAAATAATCGATAAATGATCTTAAAAAACACGTTAACTCACTTTGGGAAATTTATCCTCTGGCAGAAACAGATAATTTCTAAGCCAGAAAACTGGAGGATGTACTACCATGAGACATTGCGCCAGATGATGGATATCGGAATCGGATCACTTTCCGTAGTCTTTATGATATCTGTATTCCTAGGTGCAGTAACCTCCGTTCAGTTTTTTTATCAGATGGATGGCACCCTCGTCCCTCCCTACTACATCGGCTATATCGTCAGAGATATGACCATAATAGAACTGGCACCAACATTTACGTGTCTTGTGCTTTCTGGGAAAGTAGGCTCTAACCTGGCAGCAGAAATCGGAGGAATGCGACAGAAAGAACACATCGATGCCATGGAGATCATGGGCGTCAATACCAGTTCGTATCTGGTATTGCCTAAGATCATTGCAGCCTTACTGATGATCCCCCTACTTGTATGCTTATCTGCTATGGTAAGTATCCTGGGAGCATATCTTGCTAGTGTACCCACAGGATTGTTTAGCGGTGCGGATTTCGTCAAGGGGCTTCGGTCATTTTTCATCCCTTCGCACGTAACGATGCTGTTCGTCAAGGCGGTAGTCTTTTCCTATATCCTGACCGCTGTCAGCTGTTATCAGGGTTATTTCGTTAAGGGAGGTTCCATAGAGCTGGGGCAAGCAAGTACGCGCGCCGTGGTCAATTCATATATTCTTATACTTATTGCAGATTACATCATCGCCGTAGTTCTTACTTAATGATTAGAGCAGAAAATATATTTAAATCCTTCGGGGAACAAGAAGTGCTGAAAGGCATAGATTTCTTATTTGAGCCCGGAAAAACAAATCTCATCATCGGTCGATCTGGTGCTGGTAAGACTGTTCTTCTTAAGATCTTAGTAGGTCTGATACCTCCGACTTCTGGATCGATATGGTATAACGATATAGACCTGACCCGTCTCGGTAAGAAAGCACTGAGAGACATCCGCATGCAAGTAGGTATGCTTTTTCAAGGCAATGCACTCTTCGATTCTATGACGGTAGAGGAGAATATATCGTTTCCGCTCAATATGTTTACGAAGAATACCCGTCAAGAGATCCTCAATCGAGTCAATCTGTGTCTAGAACGGGTAGGACTGGAAGGCATCAATAAAAAGTTCCCTTCAGAGATATCTGGAGGAATGCAGAAGCGGGTCGGTATTGCGAGGGCCATTGTCCTCAACCCGAAATATCTATTCTGCGATGAGCCTAATTCTGGTCTGGATCCTAAGACGGCTATAAAAATAGACGAACTCATCTCTAACATTACCGACGAATATCAGATTACAACGGTGATCAACACCCACGATATGAATTCGGTCATGGAAATCGGCGAGAAGATATGTTTCCTCGATCAGGGCCTTCTAGAATGGAAGGGCGACCGCACCGAAGTAATGAATAGCGCCAATGCGAATCTTGAGGACTTCATATTTGCCAGTCCATTCCTGCAGAAGCTTAAAAACAGGGCTATGGAACAGTCCGATATCTCAGATCTTGTCGACGAGGTCGAAGAGTAGCAAGTAATAAAATCTCTTTCGATTTCTAGTACGACCTCGCTGAGGTCGT
>CAZFJO010000155.1:0-1646 GCA_964518915.1 uncultured Saprospiraceae bacterium | reverse complement strand
TAGGAATCGTGTAAATCCGCTTTACCATTCCTCATTACCATAACACTCCACTGCTTATAAGACCTCAGAGAGGTCTCATTATATTAGCCATTCATCCGCCTATAATTTTGACCTCAGAGAGGTCATACTAGAATTTACAGGAATTACCATTTCCATGACACCCAATTTCTCCAAAAAAATAAGCCCAAGTTTACAAGTAAACTCGGGCTCTTTCGACTAAGGTCTCAAAATAAGAAAACTACTTCTTTATGTTGCATACTTATATGCACGCAGCATGATATCACTATATACTAAAACCATGCCGTTAATTGTCGTCTATTCAAAAATATAAGGAAGCAAACGAGAAGAGTCATTTACTGCCTTGGGATATACAAATGTAAGAATCTTTTTATTCTTACCAAACTATACTATCATAACATGAAACGTTAAATTTAGTTCCCACATATATGATTTTTTATAATAAATGCTTTTATATGCTAAAATATTGTCTCCCTTCTGCTTAAACATATAGATAATTCTATATAAGGCAATTTAGGCTACATAAAATGTGGATAACTTCTAAAATGTTAAAGTTTGAAAAAGAGGGTTAATTAAGGCGATTATTTACTTTATGTATTTAAATTTTTATGCCTCAATTTTGTCTCTTTCTCACAACATTTCTTGAAGCACTCATTCTGTCTTGTTCATTGATTATCAAGAAGGTAGTGTAGAGCCTTATGGCTTGAATTATGGTGCTACCTAATTGTGGTATATCTAGAAGATTGTGTATAAATTAAATGGACTCGTTGACCCGACTGAACACCTAAAAGAGCAATAAAAAATGTCTTGCGCGGATCAGTAAGGCAAGAATGAGACATTCAAGATATTTTGAAAACTTAGATTAAGAAGGGAAATCAAAGTACACATTTATGAGCCAGCTGGTCTTCATTAAATCGATTGCTATAAGAACAATCAATTAATTTCTAGGCTTTTTATGTCAAGAAGTATCTATCTAAATCAGAATTCCAAAAGCTGTATCGTCAATCTAACAACAAGTAACTATGCTTGATACATAGTAATTACTACCAGTTACTCATAATATAATACATGCCTAGTAATTCTTAGGAAGATTGAATAACTTAGAACGCAATCCTTAAATACGAAAAGAGTGTAACCCTTGTTATTATGTCCGCTAAACCTAAAGAAAAAAAATTAAATAATATCTCCTTTCCTTCCACTGTATGGCAACAGATAACGAAGATTCAGTTGTACTGGAAAATAACAATCGGACTATCCATCCTAATGGTCGTGTCGGCAAGTCTATTTTCTGAATCCAATTATCTCAATCATCCTCAATTCTCTTACTTGGACAATTTCCAGATTCATAATAAAGGAATTGATAAGAACCATTGCATCTTCTATAAAATATTCTTCAGTTTAGATTTCATATGGGCCCCCTTGTTGATGTGGTCTCTTCTTAAGTACCTAAAACTATTGAATAACACCTGGGTTATTGCAGTAGGAGTATTGGCTTATGCTGCTGATTTTGTAGAAAACTCAATGTACCTAAACTGGCTATCGCAAGGTCCTGATGGAAGCCTATCTCATCTGATTCATACAGAAGTAAAATTACAAGATGTGGTCATTTTAAAAGAACTATTTTATAT
>CAZFJO010000154.1:0-9030 GCA_964518915.1 uncultured Saprospiraceae bacterium | reverse complement strand
GCGAGTTGAGAAGAAATGACACTTATAGGAATTGTCTCACCGATAGATGCAATAAATGATTTACTATCCGGAGATTGAAAGAAAGTCTGTAATGCTCCAGACCCGTCATCTATGGCTACATAGATGTCTCCATTAGCTGCAGTTTTTCCCTCTTTGGAACCATCTACATTTCTAAAGACGAATGCGAGTTCTAATACCGTTTCATCGTCTGGCACATTATAAAAATCATTGATATGATAGTGCAATTGATGTAGGTCGTTTCCGATATTCGTCATCTTGACTCTTTCATCGTCTGTTCCCCAGTTTCCGATTACATGAAGCCATCCTCTGTTTTCACTTTTATTGGTTACGACTCCTGTATGCATATATACTTGTTCTACTCCGACAAGACCTCCGCTACCTTTGGTGGCATCGTAGGTTACCGTTATGCTATCGAACTGAGTCGGTAAAGCAGGGTCAAGTGTAACAATCTGTGAAGTACTTATGAAAGCACATAGGAGTAGTGGTAATGATAAGATACCTTTCATAGCTGAATTGTTAAAATGTTGTGATTTAATTAAGTGGGGTGAATCGTTGTGATTCTTAGAAAATATAGTGTGTAGAAAATGGACAGGAGTGAAAAAAACAAAGCAACTTATTTTCATAAGTCGCTTCGTAACCACCAAGCTTAAGTGCAAATTAAACAGTACGCTTCGTTTAATTGGCTGCTCAAGCAATGTAAATTTAGTAAAATGACTTTTATTTACATAAGACAACGCCATAAATTTTATTAAAAATTTAACTAAACGTGTCTTGATTATGACAATTACATTTTTCATCCTTCGATTTATGATTTGTGAGCGTTGGCTACCATTACATCGTCGGCATCATCTACGAAGCGCACAGCCCATGCACCGATGATGAGAAAAACTCCGGACAGCATAAGCGCGTATATCGATTGACCATTGTAGGCATACTTAATAAGAGGACCACCTATTATGCCATTTAGAATCTGAGGAACCGTAATGAAGAAATTGAAAATACCCATGTATATACCCATTTTACGAGCAGGGATAGCACCCGCAAGGATAGCATAGGGCATAGCTAGAATACTGGCCCATGCAATGCCTACACCGACCATTGATATCAATAATAGATATTGGTTTTTGAAAAAGAAGATGGATAATAAACCAAGTCCACCGATAAATAAGTTGATGGCATGTGTTCTTTTTCTACCCACTTTTGCCGCAATAGCTGGGAGAAAGAAAGCGTATACAGCGGATACTAAATTATAAACACCAAACAGAATACCTACCCAATCTCCAGCATCATTATAAAGAGAAGATTTCTCATCAGTTGTACCGAACACATGAGAGGCTATTGCTGGTGTAGCATAAACCCACATTCCGAATAAGGCAAACCATGAGCAGAACTGGACTAGACCAAGCTGTTTCATTGTGCTGGGCATGTCCTTAAAATCCTTGACTACTTGAACAAGGAATGGGTCATTAGAATGCTCGCTTATAATTTCTTGGTCGTCATTTTCTTCTTCGAACGAAGCTACTTCTTCTGGTGAGTATTCTTTGGTTTTTAAAACAGTTACAAGAATACTAGCTATAAGTACGAAAGCGCCTATAAAAAAGGACCAGATTAAATTAGGCGCAACCATGTTTTCTTCTGCTCCGACATTGTCAATGTTGAACCAATTAGTCAATATATACGGTAACCAAGACCCTATAACAGCTCCTATTCCGATCAATACAGTCTGTATAGAAAAACCCAGTGTCCGTTGATCAGCTGCCAACTTATCGGCAACCAGTGCCCTAAATGGTTCCATAGCTATATTGAAAGAAGCATCCATGATCATAAGCATACCTGCTCCTATGTATAGTGCAGGAATGACAGTAGCTAGAGCACCAGAATTAGGCATAAGAATCAGTCCTACTGAAGCAAGGATGGCACCTATCAGGAAGTAAGGTTTTCTTCTGCCCATCTTCGTCCAGGTACGGTCGCTGTAATGCCCGATTATAGGCTGAACAAGCATGCCTGTAATCGGAGCTACTAGCCAGAACCATGAAAGGTGTTCAACGTCTGCGCCGAAAGTCTGAAGAATTCGACTGGCATTGGCATTCTGGAGGGAGAATCCAAACTGGATACCTAGGAATCCAAAAGACATATTCCACACGTCCCAAAAAGACAGTTTTGGTTTTTTCATTGGCTAGCATTTAATCATACAAGATGAAAATCATCTTGAGTTTACAATATATCATATCTACACCATACTGTATGTAGTAGGGTAGTCTGCATTTTTATGTGGGTCAAGTTCATATTCCTCCTTACCGAGCGTAAACCTGAAGGGCTTTTCGGATAGGTTGGCAACCTGGATTTTATCAGAAGTAACCGATACTTGTAGGGTCAATCCTCTATGTGTAATCTTAAAACTGTAACCAGTCCAGCTATCAGGGAGAATCGGATTGAAGGATAGTATGCCATTTTTTATGTCTTGCCCTGCGAATCCCTTTACAATGGACATCCATGTTCCTGCCATACTGGTGATGTGGCAACCATCTTCCGTATCGTTGTTGTAGTCATCTAGATCAAGTCGAGCTGTGCGTAAGTACATCTCATATGCTTTCTCTTTCATCCCTAACTTACAAGCTAGAATCGAATGGACACATGGAGATAAAGATGATTCATGCACGGTTCTAGGTTCATAGAAATTAAAATTCTTCCTCAGCTCTTCTAGGGTGAAATCATCTTTGAAAAAGTACATACCCTGCAATACATCGGCTTGCTTGATAAAACAACTCCTCAATATTCTATCCCATGACCAATTCTGATTAAGAGGCTTGTGCTTGTCATCTAAGTCTTCTACCAGAATCTGTTCTTTATCGAGGTAGTTTTCTTGTTGGAGAAAAACACCAAGTTCTTTACTGTAGGGAAAGTACATGTTGTTAACAATGTCATTCCACTTTTCAAGCTCTACATCATTCAGTGCAATCTTATTTTTTATAAGCTGGAAACCTGAAGGATTTTCTTCAGCAACAAAGCGGATTACTTCCATTGCATACTTGAGACACCACTGGGCGATGTAGTTCGTGTACCAGTTATTGTCTACGTTGTTTTCGTATTCGTTGGGTCCAGTGACACCGAGGATTACATATTTGTTTTTGTTGTGTGAAAAATTAACCCGTTGACTCCAGAATCTTGCAATAGCGATAAGTACCTGTATGCCATAATCATGGAGGTAATCAGAATCTCCGGTATAACGGACATAGTCATAGATGGCATAGGCAATAGCGCCATTTCTATGAATTTCTTCAAATGTTATTTCCCACTCGTTGTGACACTCTTCTCCTGTCATGGTGACCATAGGATAAAGTGCAGCTCCATCTGAAAACCCTAGTTTCTCCGCATTCTCTATTGCTTTATCTAATTGCTTGTACCTATACACAAGTAAGTTTCTTGCAACTTTCTCAGGAGCTGTTGCAAGGTAGAAAGGAATGCAGTAAGCCTCGGTATCCCAGTATGTGCTTCCTCCATATTTCTCGCCTGTGAATCCTTTAGGTCCTATATTTAGTCGGTCATCTTCACCAGAGTAAGTCTGATTTAAATGAAAGATATTGAATCGGATTCCTTGTTGAGCAGAGACATCACCGGATATCACAATATCTGCTTCATCCCATTTTTTAGACCATGCAGCGATATGATCGGATAGCAATTTTTCATATCCGATTTTCTTGTATTCTAGCGTTTTAGAATAGCTGTGGTTGTCTATGTTTTCAGTGCTGTGGTTTCTGCTGGTACTAAGATTGACTAATTTAGTCAATGAGAATCCACCTCTTGTATCGCTCATGTCCAGCGTATATATATGCGCTGCGTATTTTTCTTTAGATTCTTTAATGCACTCTGGCTCTCCAGACATACCTGTATGTTCCAAGTTGTCAGACATATGAACCACACAAGTAAAGTTGGTTATTTTTGTGATGGCAGAAACAGATACTAAGCCATCATCTGAAAAAGTCTCTTTCCTTGGCTTCCAGAAATTTTCATCGTAATTGGAATCTTGATTCGTCACGTCGAAATCGAGATAAGAATGGACTACAAGCTTTCCCTTATAACCTTCAATACTGAATCTGTAATCCATGGCACCTAGCTCTTTTTCAGCCATGGATATAAATCTTTCAGATCGGATAGTCATAGGCCTTCCTTTTTCAGATAGGAATTTTACTTCTCTAGTAAGGACACCTTTCTTCATGTCGAGTTCTCTCCTGAAATATTGTATTTCAAGCGCTTTATGGATATCTACTACTTCATCTTCAAGTTCAATCTTAATGCCTATCCAGTTGACAGAGTTGAGAACTTTAGCAAAATATTCAGGGTAGCCATTTTTCCACCAGCCGACCTTAGTCTTATCTGGATAGTATACACCTCCTAGATAGCTCCCTTGTAGCGTAGGACCAGAAAAGTCTTCCTCAAAGGTTGCTCGCTGACCCATATGTCCATTTCCTATCGAGCATATACTCTCAGATATCTTGTTATGCTGGTCCTTGTATCCAGATTCTATAATTTTCCATTCGTCTTTAATAAGAAAGTCCTTCATTCCTTAGTGTTGTGCTTTAGGGGTACGTTCTAGCTGTGATAAGCTATCTAACAATTCTACATTAACCTTATCTAGTCCTGATTCTACATGATGGGCATCGACAAGAACCGATGATAGTCCTATGCCGAGGGTAAGAAAACCACCTGCAATGGCAGCTTCTATGCCCTTGATGGAATCTTCTACAACGACTATGTCTCGAGGAGGTATACCTAGTTTTTCGGCTCCCATCAAGAATACTTCAGGATCTGGTTTAGATTTACGCGTATGATTTCCATCTATGTGTGCGTCGAAATAATGATTAATGCCCGTGACTTTTAGAATGGTCCCTGCATTTTTACTGGCTGAACCTAGTCCTATTTTTATGCCTTGTGATTTCAGTGAATCAAGCAACTTTTCAGTGCCTGGAAGTAATTCAGAATGGTTCATGTCTATAATTGACTCCAAGTACCACGAATTTTTAAGATCGCAGAGTTCTTTAATCTCTACATCTGATTTAGAAATTCCTCCCATTTTCAAGATAAATCTGCATGACTCAACCCTGCTTACCCCTTTTAATTGCTCATTGTCTTCATGACTGAAATCTACTCCGATAGATCCGGCCAATCTCTTCCAAGCAGAATAATGATAACCTGCAGTATCTACAAGTACGCCATCTAAATCGAAAATTACAGCCTTTATTTTATTACTAACTTTCATTGTCACAATAATAGTAAATATATACTTAGTGTTACAGTGACACTAATGATTTTAATTCGAATTTAGGATATCCTCAGAATATATAAGCACTATTTCAGGATAATCCTAAATAATCTCTTCTGAGAACTTACATTTGCGAAAGCGAACTTATGAAGCATATATACATACTGAGGCATGCTAAATCTTCATGGAAGAACCTACGATTAACAGATCACGAACGGCCATTAAATCCTAGGGGTAGGAGAGATGCACCAGCCATGGCTGCACATCTAAAAAATCTAAATATCGAGATTTCTGCTATCTATTCTAGCACATCACAACGGACACGAGAAACGATTGTTCCATTTATAGAATCGCAAGGATTGCCTCTGGATAAAATCCACTATGAAAAAGATCTTTATCATGGTATGCCTCAAGATTATGAGTACATCATTCAGAACCTCGAATCCACGCAAGATCATATTATGGTTGTAGGACACAATCCTGGAATTACTACGATAGCTGATCGGTGCAGTAAAGCATATATCGATAATGTGCCTACATGTGGTTTTCTGATTTTACAGACAGAAATCAACGATTGGCAATCATTTTCGTTTTATAATTGTACCCTGGTTAATATGATTATACCTAAGTCTCTATGAAAAAGTTTTTTTTATTAATTGCAGTTGCTTTTACATTCTATTCTTGTAAAAAGAATGAAATCGTGCTGGAATGGCCTGAAGAAAAGACCGTAGCAGTCCTTGCTGACCTAAGGATTATAGATGCCCAAGTGAAGAAACATCTGTCACCTAGTAGAGATTCAGTTCAGGATCATTTTAAGGAGATACTTCTTAAAGCGCACAATATTACAGATGAAGAATTAACCAATCACATACTATTGATTCAATCATCCCCTAAGCTGGCCGCTGACCTAGAGAAAAAAGTAAATCAGATTCTCGAGAAACGACTAGATGTGATAAAAGGAAAATCAAGCAAATAGGCATACCTTTTCATCTATTGATCTTAAAGCTTAACTTAGGCTTAATACATGCCATCTATTCCTGTGTATTATTTAAAATATATTTGTTATAAATATCTATATAACTTTCTATGAATAAGGGTATAAAAGTATTAATAGTCGATGATGAAGAAGATATTCTGGAGTTCCTCGAGTACAATTTAGTAAAGGCAGGTTATGATGTAGCTACTGCATCTGATGGAGAAAAAGGCTTACAAGAGGCACGGACATTTATGCCACATCTTATTATTTTAGACATTATGATGCCTGGTCTGGATGGAATTGAGGTGTGCGAACAATTACGCGCAGACGACAATCAGTCTGACACACTTATAGCGTTTCTTACTGCTCGCAACGAATCGTTTACGCAGATATCTGCTTTAGAAATAGGAGGAGATGACTTTATCAATAAACCCATTAAGCCCAGTGTTTTAATCTCAAGAGTAAAGGCATTGCTCAGAAGACATCCCTTGCTTTCAAAGAAGAAAGTAACGACTGAAACCTATGGAGACTTGACCGTCAATTATGAAAATTTCACGGTAGAGACAGGGGGTAAAGCCATTTTACTTGCTAAGAAAGAATTTGACCTATTGTCCTTGCTTACTTCTAAGCCAGGTAAGGTATTTAAGCGAAGTGAAATTCTCAATAAAGTATGGGGGAATGAAGTCATAGTAGGTGATAGAACCATTGATGTCCATATCCGCAAACTCAGAGAAAAAATAGGAAAAGATTATATTTACACCATGAAAGGTGTAGGATATAAATTCGACTATTGAAGACTAGGCTCAAAAATCTAACAATTAAACAGATTACGCAGTCGGTTTCTCTGTTTGTAGCATCTCTCTCTGTAATTATCTATATAGGATTGATAGTCACAGGTTTCCTAGATCTAGAGTGGTACTATCTTATTTTATTGATTTTATTGCAGATGTCTCTGACCTATGTCATCGTACACAGTTTTCTCGAGCGCTTTATCTTCAGGAAGATTAAGTTGATATATAAATTTATTTCAGATTCTAAGCGAAGTGTAGAAAAAGGATCAGAGATGGATTATAGCGAGACAAGTATGGACGATATAAACTCAGAAGTAATTGAATGGGGAAAAAACAAAGAAGATGAGATCCAGGCATTGAAGTCGCTTGAAAATTATCGCAAAAATTATGTAGGCAACATTTCTCATGAATTAAAAACTCCGATATTTAGCATACAAGGATATCTGCATACTTTATTAGAGGGGGCGCTTTATGATGAAAAGATCAATGTAAGGTATCTGAAACGTGCTGCGAGTAATGCAGATAGGTTGCAGAATATAGTAGACGATCTAGAGATCATAAGTAGGCTGGAAAGCGATAATGCAAGTCTCAATTATGCTACCTTCGGGATACGTCAGTTAACGGAAGAAATCATGGAAGATCTGCGTAGTAAAGCAGAAGAGAAATCCATTTCAATCCATTTTAAGGCAGGGGCAGATCAGGAATTTCAGGTGTCTGCGGATAGGGAAGCCATACACCAGGTTTTAATCAATCTGCTTGTTAATAGCATAAAGTACGGAATTGAAGGTGGCTTGACTAAGGTAGGCTTTTATGATGTCGACGATACCATACTTGTGGAAGTAGCCGATAATGGTATAGGCATCGAGAAAGAACACTTGAAGCATGTCTTTGACCGATTTTATCGCATCGATAATAGTAGGAGTAGAAAACAAGGAGGATCTGGTTTAGGGTTATCTATTGTCAAGCACTTAATAGAAGCTCATCAACAGAATATATCTGTGAGAAGTACAGTTGACCTCGGATCGACGTTTGGTTTTACCTTAGAAAAGGAGAAATAAAAAAAGCTCCACCTAGAAGGAAGAGCTATATTGGTTTTAACAGTCGCAATTGCTCATAGCAGATTGCATTTCTTAGAGTTCAAATTCCATACCATAAACGTTTCTGCATGTATTTTGGTTCCTAAAATTTGATTCCGAGCAAGGCGATTACTCGGCTTGGTCTCTGGTCGAAAGCATATTCATTGTTGCCTATACTGATGTGGTTTCCTAGTCTTGATAGGTTCGTTTCATAAGTAAGGCTGAGTCTAAATTTTAATATATCTATTCCAGCACCTATCTGCCATCCATAGGTTGCTTGATTAAAGCGTTCTATAAATCCCGATATACTGGTGAGATCTGAACGACTATTTAAGGTTACATGCGCCACGGGACCAGTATATGCTCTAAGAAAGAAAAATTTCATTCCTACATGTACTGGAATATCTAGATTGTTATAAGTTTCTTGTAAAAGAGCTAACTGTGTTTCACCTTCCGTGAAATCTGATAATTTATAAGAGACCGTTGTCGAATTGAAAATCACGGCTGGTTCTATAAATAATCCTAAAACATTTAGCTTACTATACACACCTAGATTGATACCGTATTGACTCCCTAGAGCCGCTAGTTCTAGGCTCTTTAAATCGCCATCTAAGATTTCTAGACCTTCTTCTGTGATGTCAGTAGAGTGCAGACCAAGCTTAATGCCTAGCTCTACTTGTGCAGATAAAGGTGTAATACCAAGTATAAATAGTGCGGTAAGTTGAACTAATTTCCTCATAATTGCAGTTAATTTGGGTTCTAGAATGAACGTATTCATTCTATTTAAGGTATGTGATTAGAGATATTTAAGATTAACTTACATGTTTTCAATGCCTTACATCTTATTGATTCATATAATGCGACAAAAACAGTGCCTACATGATTATACACAGTGAGTTTTTCGTT
>CAZFJO010000153.1:0-9084 GCA_964518915.1 uncultured Saprospiraceae bacterium | reverse complement strand
AATTCATTGATCAGATTAAAAACAAAATTACCCAAAGACGAAGATTTTGCAGAACCCATAAATAGTGGGAAAGCAATCACCAGTATGCGACAAATTACGGAAGACGCATCGGGAAATATATATGCTTCCTTTTATATGGGAGTGGCTGTAAAACCTAAAGGAAGTGATCAATTTTCAGCATTTAGAAATACGCTATCTGTCCCTAAGGATAAAGAAGCGACATATAGTCTTACCTGCTATAAGGATCAATTGATCTGGAATTGCAGTGTGTATGACCTTGAGAGTGATGCACAGTCTTTTATACATTATCCTTTTCATGGAGCTCATGTCAACCATTATTTAGAGCAAGATACTTTATGGATGTCCTTTTGGTTTACTAAGGAATGGGTAAAGCATGTTTTAACAACCGGTGAAACCATAACGTTAGGTGAAATTCAAGGTGATTTTATATACTGTTCTTCACTACAGCAAGATAAAGAAGGTTCCTTCTGGATATCTACGGAAAAGGCTGGCATTTTAAAGATCGATCGATTGGGAAAAATTATAAGGCAATATGATATTCAGGAGCTTGGTTTAAAGTTAGAAGCTGACTACCTATATGGATTGTATTTGAAAGATGATCAAGTATATTTTGGCTCACAAGTGGGTCTAGGTGTTTTAAATTTAAGTACCAATAAGACAGAATTTTTTGATATTCCTCACGCCAGTGATAAAGGCAAATTTCTATCAAGGAATATTTATTTTATTCTACCTAATAACAATGGCCAATTATATCTGGGAACAGACCATGGTCTTGTGCTATTCAACCCTGAGACCAGTCAATTCAAAACGCTAGTGGAAGGTCATCCGCTCGCAGATAAAGAGTTTAATAGGAACTCGTCCTACAAGGCAAGCGATGGACGCTTCTATGTAGGAACAGTCAATGGGCTTTATTCCTTTCTTCCGGAAGATCTTTCTTTTAAACAAGACATAGAACAAGTTTCTGCTCCCACTATCTATGAATTCCACTATTATGATGGAAAGCAAGAAGAATATGTGAGTTTACTTCACAACTGGTCCGACAAGAATGAAATACACTTAGGTCCTGCAGATCGTAATTTTTCGTTGTCATTCTCAAGTCCTTTCAAGGATGATGTTTATTATAGTTACAGAGTAGTAGGTCTGCAAGATGAATGGAGTTCGTTATCTCCTGAAGGTAGGATGGATATTTACTCCTTGCCAGCTGGGCAGTTTTCTGTAGAGTTAAAGGCTCAAAATAGTCCATCGAATGAGGCGATTCAAGTAACAAGTTTAAGCCTTATAAAATCCGAATTCTGGTATCTAACTTGGTGGGCAAGAGGATTGCTTTTTGCATTTCTGGGGCTGGCTATCTTCTTTTTCTTTAGAAACAGATATCAGCGAAAATTATCTTACGATCGAAAGGTGCAACACTTAAGAACCAAGATTTCAAGCGATCTTCACGATGATGTAGGAAGCTTGTTAGGTGGCTTAGCTATTCAATCTGAATTAATGGCAAAGGTCATTCCTGAGAACTATAAACCAAAACTGTCAGAAATGAGCGACATGAGTAGGGAGGCTATGGAATTGATGAGAGATACCGTGTGGGCATTGGATGCTAGGAAAGATCGCTTCAAGAACCTTATTGATCGGATGCGAGTATTTGCAGAGAAATCATTTGGTCGAATGGATATCGAATTTACTTTCGATTCAGATGAATTAATGGAAGAGCAGACAATTCTTCCTGATATGCGTCAGCATATCTACCTTTTATTCAAGGAAGCTGTTACCAATATTGTGAAGCATTCTGATGCTAAACATGTTGACCTTTCCTTTAAAAAGAAAGGTGATCATATCCAGTTGCGTATACATGATGATGGCTCTTCTCTAGAGGATTCGGATATGGGACAGAAGGTTGGCTCTGATGGACAAGGAATTTCTAATATGAAAATGCGAGCGGAAAAAATCGGTGGTAAACTGATAATCAATCGGCACGATGGATATGAAGTAATTTTAGAAATCGGAGAATAATGGCTATAATATTAGGGACTATGATTCAGCTTGTCCTTCCAGATGATGATGGGGGATGTTTTGTTAAACTTACATCCTGGTTTTCAGTATGCCACGACTGTGCTGGAAACTTGAGCATGCATATTAAAACTTTAGAAGAAAATGACTAAAAGAGTAGATCCGAAAGCTATGCGGCAGATGTGTATGGACATCCTTAGGAAGAATGACTTAGGTAAATATACAGTTCCTACCCATGGTCTATATCCTTACCAGTGGAATTGGGATTCAGGATTCGTCTCCATAGGTTTCAGTAGGTTTAATATAGAGAGAGCAATTGTAGAACTAGAAACACTGTTTTCTGGCCAATGGAAAAATGGCATGTTGCCCCATATTGTTTTTCATGATTTGACGCATGATACTTATTTTCCAGGTCCTGAGTTCTGGAAAATAAAGGAGAGTATTTTTTCTCCTTCGGACGTAAAAACATCAGGTATTACCCAGCCACCGGTCCATGGATTCGCCCTTGAGAAAATATGGCAACGGATTTCTGATAAACCGAAGTACGAGTCAAGAATTAAGAAACTAATCAGCCAGGTAGCTCATAACCTTAAGTACTTCTATCAAGAAAGAGATCCTAATAGTGAAGGGCTGGTTTTTATTTTTCATCCATGGGAATCTGGTCGAGATAATTCGCCGGTATGGGATGAAGCTATGCAGCGTATTAATATAATTCCTGAAAACCTTCCTTTCTATGAAAGGAAAGATTTAGAGATAAGTGATGGCAACCATAGACCCACGCAAGATAAGTACGATCGCTATGTCAAGCTGATGCAAGTCGGCATAGACTCTTCCTATGATGGTCATAAGATTGCGGCTTCTTCTCCTCTGCTGGTTCAGGATGTAATGTTCAATGCCATCTTGCTAAAGTCTATGGAGTCTATGATCAGCTTAACTCAAGAACTTAAGGTAGATAATGAATGGATGACGGAACGTTATGAATTAGGAATGGATAATTTCGATTCTAAATTCTGGGACGATCAGGATCAATGGTTTTATAATCATGACTTAATAAGCGGAGAAGCTACAAGAATAAAAGATATCGGGGGATTGGTAGCGGGGTTCGGCGTTCAGTTGAGTCAGACTCAGAAAAGCAGCTTACTGAAATATCTAGAAAGACTTGTCGAGACCGATCATTATCTGTGTCCATCTTATGATCCACAAGGTCCGCTATACAATAATCAGAGATACTGGCGTGGGCCTATCTGGCCTCACATGAACTGGATGATATATCATGCCTTGCTCAGGAATCAAGAAACTAAATGGGCAGAAGCAATTAGGAAAGATACTCTTGAATTAATTGGACGATTCGGTTTTCATGAGTATTTTGAACCGAGTAAAATCTTGGCTTCGGGTCTTGACGTAGGATATGGAGGCAAGGATTTTTCTTGGACATCATCATCAGTTCTTGACTTACTATATGAATTATGAATACGCTTGATTTTATTGTCATTGCCATTTACATCATCGGTTTTCTGTGGCTCGGATTTTACTTCCGAGAACAGAAAGATGGCACCTCGTATTTTCTAGGGAGTAAAAGCTTCGGATGGTTTCCGTTGTCCATGAGTACCATTGCGACTCAGTTATCTGCCATAAGTTTTATTTCGGCTCCGGCCTTTGTGGGGATGAAGCAAGGAGGTGGAATGATGTGGTTAAGTTACGAGCTGGCTCTTCCGCTGGCTATGGTTTTTCTGATGATCTTCTTGATTCCACCCTTATATAAGTCTGGAATAGTTTCCGTCTATGAGTATTTAGAAAGGCGGTTCGATACAAGTACTCGGGTATTGCTCAGTATCGTATTTCAGTTTTCCAGGGCATTCGCGACAGGGATTATGATCTATACCGTGGCGCTTATTCTGTCTGGTGTATTGGAAATAGAAATGTGGATGACCATCCTCGTCATCGGAGTGATTACGCTTGTATATTCTCTACTCGGCGGTATGAAGGCTGTTGTCTATGGCGATATGATTCAGATGATTATTCTGATGCTGGGTATAGTTATCTGCATGTTTTATTCGCTTTCTGAAATCGGTGGGTGGTCCTCGTTTTTAGAAAAAGTAGATACAGCAAGGCTTACTGCAATAGACTTTTCTTCCTGGGGATTTCAGGAAGGGGAAGCCTTCGGATTCTGGCCGATGCTGCTCGGTGGATTTTTCTTATATGTTTCTTATTATGGTACGGATCAATCTCAAGTGCAACGATTGTTTTCTGCCAGTAGCCTGAAAACGGTTAAGATGACACTGTTATGCAATGGCTTGATAAGATTCCCGATTACCCTAGCTTACTGCATTATGGGCTTAATAGTCGGGACGTATGCCCTGACGGATGGACAATTCGCTAATCTGATCCCAGCGGATAAATCAGACCTAATGCTCCCTATATTTATACGGGATTATCTTCCTCACGGGATTATCGGTTTACTTATAGTCGCTATTCTTTCTGCAGCCATGTCATCCCTCAGCAGTGCTATAAACTCTCTCAGTGCGGCATTCGTCGAGGATGTGGCTAAGAAGACCATGCCGGTAGAAGAAAAAAATTATGTGTGGTACAGTAAGTGTGCCTCTCTAGGCTGGGGAATCGTATGCATTGTGCTTGCTTTCTTTTCTGGAGATATTGCTGATACGGTAATTGAGGCCATCAATAAGATAGGATCAGTTTTCTATGGCCCCATTCTAGCCACCTTTATTCTAGCTATCGGTGTGAAGAGGGTAGGCGCTCTTGCGGCAAATGCAGGTCTCCTCTCCGGAGTAGCCTTTAATATATACTTATGGCAATTCGTGCCCGATGTATTTTGGTTCTGGTGGAATGCGATTGGAGCGATGGTTACTTTCCTTATGGCTTATATAGTAAGCTTCATGGTTGCCAATACTAAAGCAGTGGAGAAGCAAGAAATAAGTGTGAGCAGTATGTACCTAGATGGATCTAGTAAGAAGTATGCAGTTATCTTGGGGATATTTTTCCTGATTATCATAGGGGTGTGCACGCAGATTCCATCTATACTAGGTGGATAATAAATAAAATGGAAAAGACGCTATACCACCATTAAAAAAAGGAACCCTAGGACAGGATTCCTTTTCGTCTTTTTATATAATTGTGATTGAGAAATGATGTACGTAGAATCGCAATTCAGTAAGATACATTGTTGCTTATCCTTTATTATTGTTCATCATATTTTTTATAAAACCAAATACGGCCATAAGGATTCCACCTCCGACACCGCCACTGGCTACACTACCAAGGATTCCTGCAAGGTTCATTCCTTCACTTGGTTCCATACCGAGCATACCGAGTACTTGTCCACCTAATCCTCCACCTAGGATTCCTGCTATTGAATTCCCAACTGTGCCTAAAGAAAGCTTATCTATTAACTTTCCTGCTGCATTACCGCCTAGCGCACCACTGCCTAGAGATATGAGTAATGACGTAATATCCATAATAGTTCGTTTTGTTTTGAAATAAAATACTTAACATATGTAATATATTAAATATTTATTACACAAAACAATTTAACTACAGAATATTATATCGAAATATCAGGGGTATGGAATTTTTTTATTTTTTCTAGTAGGCGTGCTTCCCTCTGCTCCATCCATCTTTATTGAGATACTTCTCAGCATCGTCCGCAGCAGGATCTTCTAGCTGTGTACCCATACTGTCGTTCCACCTATTCAGATAACCGAACAATGCAATCACACCCATAATCTCTACGATCTCACCTTCATCCCAGTGTTCTCTCATTCTTTCTGCAAGTTCATCCGTAACTGCATTAGGCACTGAAGATGCAGCAATCGCTAAATCAAATATGGCTCTTTCTCCATCCGTAAATGCCGGATACGTTTTATACTCCCAGATGTGATTCAGTCTATCCGCTTCAGATCCATATCGCTCTGCAGCGCGGATGGTATGGGCTTCGCAATATCTACAACCGGTCGTACGGCTGGATATATAAGCAAGTTCCCTTTTCAGCGAAGAAGTAACCCTTCCTTTATTTTCCATTACTGCCTGATTCATTTCTAGAAATGCTCTGGCAATTCTAGGTCTATGCATCATGGTGAAAAGACTATTAGGGGTGAAACCTAAGGTTTCTTGATAGAAACTGGCCATGTCTTGGGTCTCAGAACTTTGGTTTTTATCTATAGGGGATACAAGTGGTTTTTTCATAAGAAGTTTGTTTCAATGATTAAGTTACAATATTAAGATTTATGCCTTACATATTGTTCTTGACCCCGTCATATTTCTAATCTATTGTCGTATGGTTCTTACCGGACTATATAAAGTGGGATGGTTTCTATATAATGGTCTTTATATGTTACTGATATATGGTATACCCCTGGAAGTAAGTATGAAACATCCATAGGGAAGTTTTCTTTTCTTTCAATTACAACATCATTATAGCTCTTTATGGATTGACCTTGGGTGTTGTAAATTTCGATTTTATCAATAGATTCACGTCTATCGATTTTCAACTGAACCTTGTCGAAAGCAGGATTAGGAAAGATGCTTGCCCGAGGACTGATGGATTCAGGATTAGAATTATTTTCAGACAATTCTATGTGTGATTCTGCTTCGCTAGAAGAAGCATTTTCAGTGGATTTTTGGTTGATTATAGCTTCTGAGTAACTCTGAGTAATTAAGGTTTTAATTTTAGACAATCCTTTTTCAATGAATCCTTGTTCTTTGGTTACACAGACTATACCAAGTAGAATGTCATCATTCATATTAAGTACAAAAGTATTGTTGTCTGCATCAAGGTCCTTGATTTCATGGTACTTTGTTTCGTAACCTATATATGAAATAACAAGTCTTCTATCATTCATGCCTTCTTTCTTTTCCAATTCGAATTTTCCGTTAACGTCGGTAATCGTTCCATGTTTACTTCCTTCGATATACACATTAGCCGCAACCAAGGGATGGTTGTTTTCATCAGTGACTATTCCTGAGTAATTGAGTGTGATAGGAATTCCTACTGCGACACTACCCATGACAATTATATCTGACTCTATCTTCTTTTCGTTTTTTATAGACCTATTCGATTCTATAAAACTTGGCAACTTATGAACTGTATGAATCCTTTTTCTCGAAGTGATTTTATCTATTTCTTTATTTTGATGCCCTGATTTTTCTGATGTAATCGACGCATCTGTTTTGTTTGCATCCAGAGAGGTGGATGGAGTATCGGCTATTGTTGAAGATAATTCGATGGAGTCTTTTATTGTGACTTCTCCGGTTATAGGAATATCATGAGTAAGAGATGCTTCTGATGAAACGGACATGGCAATGGTTGCCTCTATCAGTGGCAGGGGTATAAAAGTCTGGTCATGATCTCCGCAAGCGGTAAGTCCTAGTAAGCCTCCAGCGTAAGCCACTTTTTTCACCCAGTGAGGTTGCGAAGAATCTTTTAGATGACGGTTAAGTTGGGTAGCATGAAATCTACCACAGATGTTTTTTTCCGCTTTAAGCAAATCTAGGACCTGCTTATCAGTGAACTGCGTAAAATCAACGACGGTTTTTTCGCAACTGCTACAGTGTCTACCATGTGCTCTCGGTGACATTGTATGCCAGGATTCATGACAAGGATCTGCAACAGTAATGGATACTTTTCTCTTCTTCATGGCTATAGATTGTATGCTTACAACGGCTACACAACAATAGATGCTTACCTAGTAGATGCATGAAATAGGAAAACGATATAATAAATCGGTTGAACCCTCAACGGCGACAATATTATGGAGCTTGACTATGAGCATCTAGATTGCTGCGTTTTCAATGTCGCTGGATTTAATCTGAGAATCATCGGAGTTAGTAGAAGAAACTGTAGAAATTTTAAAAATTAACGATTCAGATGATACATCTTTTTGGATTTCACGTTGTTGTATTGTTGAACCCATGATTAGAGTCTTATAAACCGCCTAAAGCTAATTATTAATATGAGGACAATTTTACTTTTAGTGTTGCTATGCATTTGCGGAAGCGATATCAGTGCGCAAGAATATACCATAAGTGGCTACTTAAAAGACGCCAGTAATGGGGAGACCCTTATCGGCGCTAATGTGTATATTGAAGAACTGAGTAAAGGGGCTGTAACCAATGTATATGGTTTCTATAGCCTGACTGTAGAAGCAGGAGAATATACGCTGGTCGGCAGCTATATCGGTTATGTAGATTTCAGAAAACCCATCAGTCTTACAGAGAATATTACACTCGATGTAGAGCTGAACTTATCGACCACTACACTGGAAGAAGTAGTCGTAACAGCAGAAGAGAAAGATAAAAATGTGAAGGATGTTCAGATGAGTGTCAATAAACTTGATATCAAGACGATATCGAAGGTCCCTCGATTGCTCGGTGAGGCTGAAATTCTACGTTCCATCCAACTGCTTCCTGGAGTCACCAGCGTCGGAGAAGGAGCGGCAGGTTTCAACGTTCGTGGAGGCAGTATTGATCAGAACTTGGTCTTACTGGATGAAGCACCTGTTTATAATTCTTCCCATTTGTTTGGGTTTTTCTCTGTTTTTAATCCGGACGCCGTCAAGGATGTTCAGTTGTACAAGGGAGGGATTCCAGCCAGGTATGGAGGAAGGTTGTCTTCTATCCTCGATGTGAGAATGAAAGAAGGAAACAATAAGGGCTTATCTATGAAAGGTGGAATCGGCTCTATTTTCAGTCGGTTATCTATAGAGGCACCTATTGTTAAGGATAAGTCATCTTTTATCATAGCAGGAAGGCGATCATACATAGATGTGCTAGCTAAGCCTTTTCTCAATGATGTAGATGGGAATTTCGGGTTGAATTTTTATGATTTAACGTTGAAGACGAATTATCGACTGAGCGAAAAAGATCAGGTATTTCTCTCTGGTTATTTCGGAAGAGATAATTTTAGATTCGGAGATGCAGCAGGTTTTAACTGGGGTAATTCTACTGCCACATTTCGATGGAACCATCTATTTTCAGAAAAGCTTTTTTCTAATTTTACTTTCTACTATAGTAACTATGATTATAAGATTGAATTCGGTGATTCAG
>CAZFJO010000152.1:0-9110 GCA_964518915.1 uncultured Saprospiraceae bacterium | reverse complement strand
CATTGTAATCAATGTTCTTATGTTCTAGGATAGGCAATACCCTATCCAAGAAATCCTTCTTTTCAATGGTGAACTTCGGAATAGGGAATGGAACATTGAGCAAACCAATTGTTGTTTTGTATTCATCAGGAATGATGCCTGCTCCTTCTTCAAATGTTACATCCAGTAATTTCATCTGCATATCTCTATCGTGGTCAGAGATGCAATTAGATTCTGCTTCTATGGGTCTCGATTTAAAAAAGTAGAATGACTTGTAGTATTCTAGATCTTCAATCGGCTCTTCTTCAAAACTCCAAGTATAGCTCTCAGCCATTTCTTTAAGGATGTTCTGCCGCCGGTTAAGAGGCACACTAAAATCTATTTTTATCTTAGTTGCTAACTTATCATTTGTCGATGAAATGTGATTATCCAATCCTATAATTGAGACATCGCCGCCTGAGTTTTGATGTATGGTCTGGAAATCATAAATATTCTCTAAAACAGTCGTCCCTACAAGCCTGGTCTCGGATAAATCAATCGTTGCTTTAGCTCCGGTCGGAATCTGAGATATAAGTTTGTTTAATTTTAATATCCCTAAAAAATTAGCAATGCCTCTGATTTTTAAATCATAACTGCCATCTGGTTTCATAACCAAGTTGGACCCCGGATAGAAGATCATCTTAAAATATCTAAAGAGGGAAACCCTTGCCAACAACCAATGTACGATCAAGGCTAAAAACAATCCACCAAATAGCCCAATGAGCAAATTGGTATAGAGGGTCAATATCATGGTTGCCGCAAAGAATATCAACTGTTCTATTCCATGACTGAAAATCTGCTTGAACACAGCAGGCGAAGCCAATTTAAAACCTGTATATACCAGTAATATGGCGAAGGCACACAAGGGTACTTGCTGCATAATCGGACTGAGGACAACAATAAAAAGTAAAAGCAATAGTCCTTGGTACATATTGGACCATTTAGTTTTTGCGCCATTGTGAACATTTATCGTACTTCGGATAATAACCGCAATTATAGGTAAACCACCGATGAAGCCTGCAGCCATTGTACTCAGCCCTATTCCGGTTAAATCCTTATTCAAATCTGTCTTCCGCTTGTATGGGTCGATTTTATCAATGGCTTTTGCAATGGCTAGTGATTCGATACTTGTTATAACCAAGATCGATACAACCGTAGTCCAAAACTCTATGGTATTTATCTTACCGAAATTAGGATATAAAATCGATTCCATAAAGTTGTCTGGAATGTCTAATAACAATTGGGGTCCAACCTCATAAGACTTTCCCAGAAAAGACATGCTGTGCTCATCAAAGAAATTGAAGAGATAAGCAAAAGGAATAGATAACGCTATCACCCACATAGGTGTAGGAAGAAAATGAAAGAATCGATAGCTGATTTTAGAATGGAACAATAGTAAGAGTAAGCAGATTAAGGATATTACAACTACAAATGGATTGGCCTCGGGCAAGTATTTTACTGCGTCAACGAGGTTCTGGATAATACTGTGACTATCAGAATGTGTCCCGAGTGCTACATGAATTTGTTTAGCAAATATGATGATACCTATCGCCGCTAAAAGGCCATGGATAACCGTAGAGTGGAATATTTCTGCTAAACCTCCTAATTTTAAAAGGCCCAGAACAACTTGAATAGCACCTGAAACGACTACTGCTGCTAAAACATAATTGAATGCCTGGCCGGTACCATCGTCTAATAGCGCTATGCCTAAAAGTATAACTGCAATCACCCCTTTAGCTGGGCCATTGACAGAGATATGTCCTCCTCTATACAAGGTCGTTACAACTCCTCCTACAATCGCAGATAAGATCCCAGACATGGCAGGTGCTCCTGCTGCAAGCGCTATACCTAGCGATAATGGCAGGGCAATTAAAGCTACACTAATAGCTGCAATTAAATCACTTCGCCAATTTTCAATAAGTCCTTGAAAGCCTTTTTTTGGTGTAATTTCCATTTATCAATTTTCCCGCTATCACAAATTCTAAATCAAGTTTCAACATACGGATAAAGCAGATAATTGATACTAAAAGTACACAACTGAAGACTCCCCCATTTTGTCCTGCACTAAAACTAAACTATTTCTTTGAAATTCCACTTAGCAACCTGCCAATAGATGATGAAAATATTACAACCACTCACTTAATGATTGCAGAGACTAAGTCAATTGAAAACTGAATAAAAAGCCATGGTCTATGGATTAAAAGACTTGAATCCACCTACCGTAAACATGTGTAATAAAAAAAGCCCTCTATCTCTAGAGGGCCCAACATGAAATATCCTTTTATGAAGGATTATATTTTAAATTCATCTTACATCGACCAAGATAATCCTATAGAGAAATTTCGTCCAGGACGCAATAACTCAAAGGTTCCAATATCACCGCTAAACGCTTCATATTGCTTCTCTCTATTATCGTTTAAGATATTATCTGCTGAAAAACTCAACTTAATACCATTGGCAAGTCGCTTAGACACCTTAGCTGAAAGACTATTGTATGGAAGTTCATATACATCAGAAAGTGATCCAGCGCCTACAACCACTATTCGTTTTCCTTGCACATTATAACTGGCATTAAACTCGATGGCATTTTCTGTATTTCTATAGCCTACATTCATATTAAGAATGTAAGGGGATTGACCGAACATCGTCCTTGTTGCATTGTCTTCAGAAAGCAGGGTTGTACGCTCTACTTCAGATTTCACCAAGGTTATGTTAGAACCTAAAGTAAAGTTGTTAAGAGCATCTACTAAGAAACCTAGTCTCTTAGAAAACTCTAACTCTACGCCGAAAAGATCTGCACCATCTTCTAAGTTTCTAGGGGTAAAGTTATCAGGAGCTGCATCACTGAAAGGAAGAATCTCAATGGGGTTCTTGAAGTTTTTATAGAATCCACTGATCGACAACAATTCTCCTCCGAAACCGAAATACTCCCATCTCAAGTCGATGTTATCAATTTCAGTCTGCTCTAAGTCTATGTTTCCGATATACGTTCTGCCTGTAATCCTATCTTGTATCTGTGCGATTGACTTTTCCTTAAAGGATGGTCTTGCCAGTGTCTTATTGTAAGACAATCTCAAGTTCATCGCTTCTTGTACTTCGTATACAAGGTTTAGAGATGGTAGGAAATTCAATTCGTCAAGAACCTTGGCATTGTTGAAAGTCTTCTGACCATCATTAGACTGGCCTGTATAAAAATTCTGAGCCTTTTCCATTCTTACGCCATATATGGCTTTAAGCTTCTCTCCTATCGGTAATTCATTAAGGACATATGCCGATAAAATACTCTGCGTAGCGTTAAATGAATTAGCTGGCTCGAATTGACCTCTGATGTATGTACCTTGATTACTCTGCGGTGTCCATAAGTTTTCTCCCCATAATCTATTAGGATCTCCCTGTAGATCTAGGGCAGTCTGATTGATTACTCTCACGATAAAATTCTCAATGGAAAAATCTCTTTCTTTCGTCAATCCTAATCCTCCGAATTTCAACTTAGAGTCTTTATCCCCTACTTTAAAGTTGTATGTAAAATCAACTTTTCCTGTAAGGTTGGTTTCTTGAAGATTTCTCCATGTTCTAGAAACATCGGCACCAACTGCAGGAGCGATCTGAAAATTGTTTTCAGAAATCCTCTCAAATGCAGAAAGTCTTAAGTCCGGTTCATCTACTTCTATAAATGACGGAGTGAATTTCCAATCTATTTCTAGTTTTCCTTCGCTGAACACATGCTTACCTTGCAAGCTTACATTGGTCACAGATCTTTCATTATACTCAAGTACATCTCTTTTAAGCAAGGCCACATTGGATTGAGAAATGGCAAGTGACTGGTTCGCTGCTGTAGAGATTCCATTCTGAATTCTAAACGCATTTAAAGAAAAACGATGAGATTTAAATTTCATAGATAGTCCACCCATGGCACTCCATAGAACTTCTTGTTTTCCTACGTCTCCTATGTTTTCCTTATCATTAATAAGTTTAAACTCTCCTGGGAAATTCTGCTCGTCGAAGATAAAAGTATTGAACTCAGCATCTTCGTAGTAAGTCGACTTCGTCTTATAGTTTAAAGAAGCAATATATCCGAAGGTAACTTTCTCCTTAGCAATCTGATTTCCTGTAGAAAGGCTGATAGAAGAATTCAACCCACTGGTAGCTCTTGTTCCAGCAAGTATGCTTGACATAGAGGAAGTAGCTGCAGTTGTATAAGGATCGTTCAAGACAGGATTAGGAACACCTAGTCTAGAATCTATTCTCAATTTTCTGGATCCATCGTCGTATCCTAACCAATCTCTATTTCCTCCATTGTATGAAATAAAATTGCTGTTTAAGTGCATCGAAGGATTATATCCTATACTCCCTGATATATTTAATGACCTCGCTTCTGGAAAATCCTTGGTTATCACATCTACTAAGCCTCCGGTAAAATCTCCAGGTAAGTCCGGGGAAAATGTCTTGTATACAAGGATGTTATCTATTAAGTTAGTAGGAAGGAGATCCATCTCGAAACTATTCCTGTCAGGATCAAGTCCTGGAATATCCATACTGTTGACAATGGTTTTACTGTATCTGTCTCCGAGACCTCTTACATAGATATGCTTGCCACCTTCTACCGATACTCCTGTTACTCTTTTAATGGCTTCCCCTGCATTAGAATCTCCGGTTTTAGAAAATGTCTGTGAAGATATGCCATCAAGAACCTTCGTTGATTTCCTCTTAATGGTTGCAAGTGCAGCTTCTGTATTTCGTACTTGCTTAGCTGTTACTACAACTTCATCTATCACTTGACCTTCCTCCTTCATTCTTATATCTAGAAGTGTCACTTCACCCGCAGTCACAACAACTTCACTTATAATGAAATCTGCATAACCTAAGAAAGAAAAAGTCATGACATAGGTTCCTGGATCTAGGTTAATTGAGTACTTACCATCAAGATCTGATGTGGTACCTACCCCATCTACTGGCTCTCCTATTACAATATTGGCAAATGGAACCGTTACACCTGAACCGTCATCGATAATGGTTCCTCGTATTGTTCCTTGCTGAGAATAGCAGGAAAATGCGAATAACATCAGAACCAATGTTATCAACTGTTTCATATTAAAATTCATAATTAGATAATTTCATGTTGTTGTTGTAAAAAAGTTGAAAGCGAAAAGACAGACCTAAATCCATCTTTCCGCTTTCGGAAAAAACGTAATTCTTAATTGTTTAAAAATCCTTTTAAATCAGACCAAGTCCAATCTTCAAATACAGTTCTATCTGCTCCTTTGGTAGCAGCTGTTGCAACTACATTTCCTGCAGCAACTAAGGCTGCATCAAGTACTGCCTCATAATCTGTTCCATCTAGACATGCTTGTAATTCTGTGGCATCATCTGCACTACTGTCTATGTATACTCTTCCCATTTCCTCAGCAGTTAATCCATCTGTTACGAACTCACAATTGGCAACTACTAAATCACCTGCTAAAGCATTGGTAAGGGCATCAGATTTATCAGCACAAACATTCTCTGTATCGAATGAAGCTCTTACTGCTGCATGCTTACCAGACTTATAACCGATCCATACCGAGTTTTCTATGGTTCCTTGTGCTTTTGACTTAAAGTCAGCACCACTTGTCTTTTCTGTATCGATAGCGATTGCTGTTGCATCTTGAATCAAGAATTTTCCATCTGTATGGGTAGAATTTTCAGGACCATCTATCTCAAATGCTTCATCTGTATCTGGACCTCCATGTATAACCATAACATTTTTAATGGTTCCACTGTAATTCATATCTAGATCTATCGCATCATCTCCCTGATAGGTTACAATAACATTGGTCGCACTTACAGTTCCTCCGAAGAACTCAACTCCATCATCTAGGTTGGCGACAACTTCAATATTATTGATGGTTGTTCCTGCACCTACACCTCCGAGGGTGATTCCATTGATTTCATTTCCGTCACCGATCAGTGCTCCTCCATGTCTTAATGATACATAGCAGAGTGATCCAGAATCATCCATTGGGTCCGAACCTCCATATAATCCATACGTTTCATCACCTGGTATTCCTTCAATCTGAGCTTCCGTATCTCCATCTTTAGCTGATATAGGCGCAGCACCCAAGATGATTAATCCACCCCATAATTCATTGGTCGTTTCAGAAAGGTTGGTTCCTACTTTCTGACCTATTTCTATATTGTCTAGTACAGACGTAAAAATAATCGGCTCATCTGCGGTTCCACAAGCCTCAATTTTAGATCCTCGTGCCACGATTAAAGCAGCTGCAAGAGAGCCTGTTCCTTCTCTACCTTTTATGATTGTACCTGGCTCTATGGTTAGCGTAGCTCCATTTTCTACTACAACTTTACCTGCTAGCTCATAAAAATTCTCAGAACTCCATGTAACGTCTGAAGTTATGGAACCAGAAATTACTATTGTTGCTGCTGAAGTACTGACGCACTCATTGTCCACACAAGTGAAACCTGCTGGGCAAGATTCGCCACAATCCATACCATCATTTTCTACACATAAGTCATTAACACAAGAAAACCCTTCTGGACATTCTCCGTTGCAAGGAGAAGGATTTTCATCCACGCATATACCATTGTCACACACATATCCTGTAGGACATATAAAATCATCACATGGATCATCTGTTCCACAAGAAAAAATTACAAAAACACTGAGTGTGAATAAAACAACACGCATAAATTTCATAGAATTCATTGCAACTAAATTTTTAGGTTTTTTACTATAATTGGTTTCAAATACGTTGCAAAAATAGAGGTGAAACTTATCCCATAAGTGTATTTAATATTATCAATACGTTATGTAGGAACAGATAATAACCCTATGTGTTTATATTCAGTTAACATACGACCATAAAAAAAGCGTGACCTACAGACGATGTAGATCACGCTTGTACATATCATCATATTTTTTCAGGCATTTCTGCCTATACAATCCAAGTCTTCAAATGCCTTGATTAATCTATTTTTATAAGATATCTCAGCTGTTCTAAGCCACTTTCTAGGATCATAAAACTTTTTATTAGGACTATCAGGGTCACCAGGACTTCCTATCTGACCTTGTAGGAAGCCTTCGTTCTTCACGTAATACGCTCTTACTCCGTTCCAGAAAGCCCACTGCGTATCGGTATCGATATTCATTTTTACCGCTCCATATTCAATCGCTTCTCTTATCTCTTCTCTTGAGGAACCAGATCCGCCATGGAAAACGAAGTTTACCGGATTGCTAGATTCTGTTCCGTATTTTTTCTGGATGTGGTCTTGGCTGTTTTTAAGTATAATGGGTTTTAATTCTACGTTACCCGGCTTATATACACCATGAACATTACCAAATGCTGCCGCAACCGTAAATCGATCACTGATTTTCTTCAATTCTTCATAAGCATACGCTACCTCCTCCGGCTGCGTGTATAATTTACTATTGTCGACTTGAGAATTATCAACTCCATCTTCTTCACCACCTGTTATACCCAGTTCTATCTCAAGGGTCATGTCCATTTTAGACATTCTCTTAAGATATTCAACGCATATTTCAATATTTTCTTCGATGGGCTCTTCTGAAAGATCAAGCATATGTGAACTATACAGCGCCTTACCATGCAGCGCATAATGCTTTTCACTCGCATCCAGCAGACCATCTATCCATGGCAATAATTTTTTAGCACAGTGATCCGTATGCAAGATTACAGTAACGCCGTAAGCTTCTGCCATCTGGTGTACATGCATCGCTCCAGACACTCCTCCTAGCACGTCGGCACGCAGATCGGTCTGGATTCCTTTTCCAGCAACGAAGCTGCATCCACCATTAGAAAACTGGATGATGACCGGAGAATTAACCTCTCTAGCCGCTTCAAGAGCTCCATTGATACTATTTGTTCCCACCACATTAACTGCAGGCATTGCGAAGTTGTGATCATTAGCATAATTCAGTAACTCAGTTACTTCATCCCCTGCAAGAACACCTTTTCTAAATTTAGTCATGACATAAAATTGATTGATGAATAATTCCCCACTTTCTTAGTGGATGGATTGTGGTTAGGTATAAAGCGCCAAAAGTAGCAATCAGAATCCAATTATCCATACAATATGGATCTATCCATGGAAATCTGAATATCAGATTATTTCTTTCGCTGCTAGAAATCTTTCTGCATCTAACGCAGCCATGCATCCTGTTCCTGCTGCCGTAACCGCTTGTCGGTACACATTGTCTTGTGCATCTCCACTAGCGAAAACGCCATCCACCTTAGTACGTGTATTGTCATGTCCCGTAATCAGATAGCCTGCACTGTCCATTTCTAGCCAGTCTTTAAACATACCCGTATTGGGTTTATGACCGATGGCCACAAAAAATCCGGTTGCATCGATGACAGATTCCGTATCCGTTTTATTGTTAAACACTTTCACTCCAGTCACAGAATCATCTCCTAAAATCTCTTTAGTTTCTGTGTTCCAGTGTACTTCAAGGTTAGTGGTATTCAACACCCGCTTCTGCATAATTTTAGATGCCCGCATTTCGTCTCTTCTTACAAGTAAGTGTACTTTGGTGCACAACTTAGCCAGGTAAGTTGCTTCTTCTGCTGCTGTATCTCCTCCTCCTACTACAACTACTTCTTGTCCTCTGAAGAAAAATCCGTCGCATACTGCGCAAGCGGAAACTCCATTGTTCATAAACTTCTGTTCTGATTCAAGTCCCAGCCACTTAGCACTCGCACCCGTAGATATGATTACAGTATGCGCTTTTACTGCTTCTCCAGACTCTGTTATCAAGGTATGCACTGATCCAGAGAAATCGACTTTTTCTATTAGCTCGTATCTTATATCTGTTCCGAAACGTTCTGCCTGTTTCCTGAAATCCTCCATCATCTGAGGTCCCATAATTCCGTCAGGATATCCTGGATAGTTTTCAACATCTGTGGTAATCATCAGTTGACCTCCTGGTTCTTTCCCTGTGTATAATACTGGACTTAAACCAGCACGTGCTGCGTAAATAGCTGCGGTATAACCAGCAGGTCCAGAACCTATGATAATTGTTTTGTGAATTGTTTCGCTCATCGTTGTGTTTTAAAACAGCTGCAAAAATAGAAAAT
>CAZFJO010000151.1:4903-9166 GCA_964518915.1 uncultured Saprospiraceae bacterium | reverse complement strand
GGCAACAGTTGCTGGGGGACAATCTTAATAGAAGATAAGATTGCTCCTGTAATCGAGTGTGAGGACGTAACGGTAAGTTGTGTTACGCCGTTCGATGAAATTCCTGCACCTTTAGTAACAGATAACTGTGGTGGTGTAACCATGGATATGGTGAGTGAGGTCTTCGTAGGAGACGACTGTGATGATTTATTCACAGGAGAGCTAAGAAGAAGATGGATTGCAACCGATACCTATGGCAATCAAGATACTTGCGATCAGACCATCTACTTCGAGAGAACTGATTTCACGGGTATCATGTGGCCAGGTAATAGGCAATTGATTCTAGGCAACGAACTAGAATGTACAGAAGGTTTCGCTACAGACGAAAATGGCAATCCAGATGTAAGTGAAACAGGTAGCCCTGTACTTAATGGACAGGCATTGATCCCATTTGAGAACGGCATTATCTGTAATGGATATGCTTATTATGAAGATCGTGACTTAGCGTCTAATAGTTGTGTCCGTACAATAGAAAGAACTTTCTATGTAGGAGAATGGCATTGTACAGACTCACGAGAAGTGAAGTGGGTTCAGATCATCCAGATTGCAGATAATGTTGCACCTGTAATTACAGGCGTACCTGATGATGTGACGATTTCTACAAGCGGAAAGAACTGCTCAGGAGGGTATAAGATACCACTGGTTGCAACAAGTGATGCATGTGGAAATCCGATTACTCTTAATATCCATACTCCGACGAATACCTACCTAGATGTTACGGCAGACTTAGTTGTAGAATTGATGGCTGGAGTTAATGTGATCGAATACGAAGCAATTGATCTATGCTTGAACGGAAGAACAGAATCCTTTACAGTCACTGTTCAAGATCTGCAATCTCCGATTGCAATCTGTGAGCAGGATGTAGTAGCATCTATCAATAGCAATGGTATGGCTAGAATTACTGCCGAGCAGATAGATAGAAACTCATTCGATGAATGCGGTGATGTTACTATAGAGATAAGAAGAATGGAAGATGATTGTGGAATCAGTGGCACAGACTTCGGACCACATGTAGACTTCTGTTGTGAAGATATAGGTACAACAGAAATGGTGGCTCTTCGTGTAACAGATGAAGGAGGACTTACTAATGTATGTATGGTAGAAGTTAAGATCGAGGATAAATTACCTCCTCGTATGACTTGTCCATCAGATATGACAATCAATTGTGAAACACCTTACGATCTCAATAATCTAGACATATATGGATTGCCTACGGTAATTGATAATTGTCCGGAGCAGAATATGCCGATTGAGACTCCAAGTGAAGTGGTGAATCAGTGTGGCATAGGCGACTTGTTCAGAACATTTGAGTTGAAGGATACAGAAGGAAACCTTCTTCAGACTTGTGTACAGAACATCAAGATAGAAGCGATTAACCCACTTCTATATGGTGCCATTGAATGGCCACGTGATTTCGACGCAGTAGACCTATGTGATGGGTTAGATCTCTCACCAGAAAATCTTCCAGATTCATCGGCAATGCCGATTATTCCAGACGGTTTCTGTACGCAAGTAGGATTTAACTGGGAAGATGAGCGATTCGATTTCACTCAAGAAGGAGGATCATGCTTTAAGATTCTGAGAACATGGAAAGTGATCGACTGGTGTAATCAAGCACAGAAAGATGAAGATGGAACATTCCCTACATTCGAGTACGAGCAGATTATCAAGGTGTCTAATACAATAGACCCTATCATCACAAGCAGTTGTGAACCTGTAGTTGTAGAAAGTGCTGTACCGGATTGTGGACCTGCACAAGTAGATCTTATGCTAGAAGCCACAGATGATTGTACGGCAACTGAAGATCTTGCATTTAGATATGAGATTGATCCTTTCGATAACGGTGGTAGTGACCTGATCGTAGGTTTTACGAACGACGCGAGTGGAGTATATCCTATAGGTATTCATAGAATTACATGGACGGTGAGCGACTTATGCGGAAATTCGGATGAATGTAGTTATACATTCGAAGTAAGAAACGTGAAAGCTCCTCTAGCCGTGTGTCTTGATAACATTACAACGGCATTGATTCCTATGGATATGGATGATATTCCTGGTAACGAGATAGAACTCGTTATGCTTGAACCACATATGATAGATAAAGGAAGTCTAGGAGCATGTGATCAGGATGTTACCTTAAGTTTCTCTGCTGATGTAGAAGATAATCTCAGAATATACGGATGTGTAGACGTAGGTATTCAAGATATATCACTCTATGTAACGGATGAACTAGGTAATCAGAGTTTCTGTAGAACAACCATAGAAATCATCGATGAGAACGATGTGGATTTATGTGGTGAAGTAGCGGAATATCTGGTCGTAAGTGGTCACATATCAACGGAAGCGGATGAGTCCGTAGAAGGAGTTCCGGTAAGACTAGAAGGATCAGAGCTAGAAGATGATGTCACAGATAGACAAGGAGAATATGTCTTTATGACGATGGGAGAAGGTAGAAACTACCAAGTAATTCCTATGCCTACAGAAGGAGATGAACTCAATGGAGTAAGTACACTTGATATCGTTCTGACTCAGAGACATATTCTAGGGATAGAAGAATTTAACAGCCCTTATAAGCTGATCGCTGCCGATGTCAACAATGATGAGAGGGTAACTGCTACAGATCTTCTTGAACTAAGAAAATTAATTCTAGGTAAAATAGACGTATACTCTAATAATGCTAGTTGGAGGTTTATAGATGCTGCAGAAGAAATGGAACAAGTTCAGAATCCATGGGCAGATGGATTGAAAGAATCTTATACCATTGAAGATATCCAAGGTGACATGGAAGTAAACTTCGTAGGTGTTAAGATAGGTGATGTGAATGGATCGGCAAGTGGTTCTATCAATGCAAGAGGGATTGAAACAAGATCTGGAGATGACCATAAGCTCCTATTTAAGAAAATCTCAGATCAGAAATACAGCTTCAACAATGGTTCAGAAGTACTGTATGGACTTCAGATGACTCTACAGATTCCTGGACTGGAATCGGCAACGGTTACTAGTAATCATCACCTAGAGTATCATGTTGTAGATGGAGAATTACGAATTGCTTTAACCTCAACAGATGGTCAGCCGATTCTGGAAGATGCAAGTTTATTCGATATTGAAGTGTCTTCAGGTAATCCATTATATGCGGAAGCAGAATTCACCTTGATAGATTCAAGATACCAGAATGAAGCCTACGTTTCGGAAGAGTTAGAGGTAAGAAATATTACTCTAGAAGAAGCAGAAAGCCTGGATTTAGTCTTGATAGGAAACACCCCTAATCCATGGATGGATCGGACGACTATTAAGTATACACTTCCAGCAGAGGGAGCAGTTGAAATAGAGATTACAGATGTTTCTGGTAAGTTACTTTATAAGACGAACCTCGACGGAAGAAGTGGATTGAATGTTCATGAAGTAAATAGAGAAGATGTCTTAAGTAGTGGTGTTCTACTATATAGATTGCGATATAATGATCAAGTCCTGAATGGACGTATGATTAAAGTTAAATAGAGATTGGTTTTAATGTGTGTCTGATGATTTATTTTATCAGGCACACATTTTTAAATCCAGACCATAGAAGGTGACCTGTTAATATGTAATAGGTTGATGTTTATCGAAATGATGAGTGAATTTTCAAAGAAAAGTGTTCGAGCAGAATTTTATCGAATTCTGATAATCAGTGTATTAAATATTAAATAATTTAAATGTATGTATTAGTCTTTCATATAGTGAATTATATATAACAATTATTTTATATTTGTTCTAATTAATCTTGCCCACCTGAGACGGCAGTAATTCTGAAGCCCAAGTTAGGCTTGTGTAGATAGGTGATTTATCACTTATAATACCGACTGACTTGTTTCACCTTTCCATCCCAAATAGTAAGGTAATAGGCTATGAAGAACAGATTTAAGAAGATTGAATAATTCATTTTATGAAAACCTACAATTTTACAAGTAGGAATATGAGTATGTCTCATATTCTAAGAAGTTTATTTTTCATTATTATTTCTACCATGGTGTGCCACATAGGTACGGCTCAAGGAACGGGAGATGATAATGATCTCAAGTGTGAAGGACATAAAAATATGTCACTCGGGGCGGAAGGGTGCGCCACCCTCACGTCTAGTGATCTCCATTCGAAGATTACAACACCAGTTATGGCAGCAACTTATCCGCTTGAATTACAAGATGAGAATGAAGATCTTATTCCCGATAATAAGATCGATTGTTCTTA
>CAZFJO010000151.1:0-4803 GCA_964518915.1 uncultured Saprospiraceae bacterium | reverse complement strand
TATACCCATTTATCAATGGTGTTATATGCAACGGTTATGTTGAGTATGAAGATGAAGTATCCGGTAACTCTTGTTCAACTCAGATAATGAGAACATGGACAGTCGGAGAGTGGCATTGTTCTAACCCAGAACCATTAACCTGGCTACAATTAATAGAAATAAGAGATACAGAAGGGCCAGCAATTCTTACATGTCCTGATGATATAACTGTAAGTACATCTGGAAAAGGATGCACCGGAGCAGCGAGAATAGAATTGCCTACGTATAGCGATTTATGTGGTAATTCGGTTACGGTCAACATACAGTACGGAGGAAACACAGTTCTTGATGCTCAAGGACCGCAAGTATTACAATTTGATGCTGGAACGACGACCGTAACATTTGAAGTGATAGATCTATGCCTTAATGCAACGACAACTTGCACCATGGATGTTACAGTAACCGATCAGGCTAGTCCTATCATGTTGTGTCAGCCAGATGTTGCCGTATTCCTTAATAGCAATGGCATGGGTAAAGTAACTACCAGTCAGTTAAACCTAGGTTCATTCGACGAATGCGGAGATATAACCTTACTCGCTGCGAAAATGACAGACATATGTGAAATTTCTGGGACGGGCTTCTTAGAAGAAGTAGAGTTCTGTTGTGAGGAAGCAGGAACAGAAGTAATGGTAGTACTACAGGCTACAGATGAAGGAGGGTTGACTAATTCATGTATGGTTCCCGTTACAATAGGTGATAAGTTACCTGCACAGATGATGTGTATACCCGATGTAACCATTGATTGCGAAACGCCTTACGATTTAATGAATCTAGCAGGTGCATATGGTTCTCCTACGGTAGTAGATAATTGTCCTGATCAGAATGAAGTAGAAGAAACACCTACAGAAGATGTAAACGATTGTGGGATAGGAGAGATAACGCGTCGATTCGATTTGAAAGATGGATCTGGAGCTATTATTCAGACTTGTTTTCAGACCATTGTAATTAACCCTACTAATCCACTCGAATTTGATGCTATTATGTGGCCTAGAGATTTCAATGCTCTAAACCTGTGTAGCTCAAGTGATCTAGACGCTGAGAATCTTCCAGATTCTTCGTCTATGCCTATTATTCCAGATGGATTCTGCACACAAGTTGGATCCAATTACTCGGATGAAATATTCGAATTTACAGAAGATGGACAGGCTTGTTTCAAAATTATACGAACATGGAAGGTGATCGACTGGTGCAGAAAGGAAACACGAAACGATGAAAACGTCTTCCCTACATTCGAATACGAACAGATTATAAAAGTCTCCAACAATGTTGCACCTACCATTACAGGTTGTGATGACATTACGGTAGAAAGCTTAGATGCAGAATGTAATGACGTAGCAGTAGAGCTGATTATTATGCCGATGGATGACTGTACCCCGTCAGATGAAATACTTGTTACATGGACCATTGATCCTAATAATGATGGCATGGGATTAATCCCAGGAACAGGTGCTGATGCAAGTGGCGCGTACCCTTTAGGTACCCATAAAATTACATGGGAAGTGTCCGATAAATGTGGAAATACCAATATGTGCGAACAGTTATTCACTGTTAGAAATGTAAAACTGCCACAACCTGTATGTTTAGATAACATTACAACTGCTCTCGTTCCTATGGATATGGATCCGATGATTCCAGGTAACGATATCGAATTGGTAATGGTAACTCCTGATTTTATTGATAAAGGATCTAAAGGAGCATGTAACAGTGCTGTGACCCTCAGCTTCTCTTCAGATATCACAGATAATCTGAGAACATATGGTTGCGTAGATGTAGGCATACAAGACATTGAATTATGGGTTACTGATCAATTCGAAAATCAGAGCTTCTGTAGAACCACTATAGAAATCATAGATGAAAATATGGTTGACTTGTGTGGCGAAGTAGCGGAATACGTTATCGTAGAAGGAGACATCATGACTGAAATGGATGAAACTTTAGAGGGCGTAAAAGTGAGATTGGATGGATCTGAGCTTGATGATGTATGGACGGCAGATAACGGATATTATCAGTTTATGCACATGGGAGTAGGGACGAATTACAGTGTGATTCCTACCTTAGAATCTGACGATGTACTTAATGGAGTCAGTACCCTTGACATCGTACTCTTGCAGAGACATCTGCTAGGTATCGACAATATTGATTCTCCTTACAGGTTACTCGCTGGAGATGTAAACAATAGTGGAAGCTTAACGGCATCTGATATCTTGCTCCTGAGAAAAGTAATTTTAGGAGTGACAGAGGAGTTCACTGGAAGTAAAAATTGGATGTTTATTGACAGTGATTATAACTGGGAAGATGCGAGTAATCCATGGGAAGAACCGTACTCAGAGCGATACGACATACAGCGATTAGAAGGTGATATGGTTGTTAATTTCACGGGTGTAAAGATGGGTGATCTTAATAATTCCGCTTACGCAAATGCGCGTCAGAAAGCCATTGAAACCAGAAGCAATGAAACAGTTTTACTATCGATGTCTAAGAGGAATGTGTCTATCGGAGAACATGCAACCATAGACTTAAGTATAGACAATTCATTAGAAGTAAGTGGATTACAACTCGTACTAAATGTAGATGGATGGAACATAAAGGATGTCACAAGTGCTACAATGGACGTAGATTATGTTGTCCTTAATGATGAATTAAGAATCGTCGCAGTTACACATCAGCAAGTAGATGAGGAGACAATAGATATAACCCTACATGCTGAGGCTGAAACCCATGCTGATATGGAAGACATTACAGTTGTGGAGGATTCAAGGTTCACAACAGAATCCTACATAAAAGGCGATGAAGTTGCTCAGGTTCAATTACTGATTACGGAAGAAAATCAATCGTTTGCCGTAGGGCAGAATAGACCTAATCCGTGGACAGATGTTACGGGAATTGATTTCTATATTCCTGAAGCTGGAGAAGTTGAGATGGGAATATATGATGTATCAGGAAGAGTAATTTACTTAAACCAGAAGCAGTTCTCTAAAGGAGAAAATAGCTGGAGTATAGACAAGGATATCGTAAAAGATAAAGGGGTCTATATATACAAGATGAAATATGCGGATCAAGTTACAGTCTCTAGAATGATCCACCTAAGATAAAATTTTTATGAACGGTTAATTTGAGGTGTTCGCTGGTTAAGCGGACACCTTTTTTATTTTATATCAGGGAGTTTACAATTCCATTAGAAGGTTCGCTTGGACTTATATATTTAGTTTGTTTTCTTAATAAGTGTAGATCTTGAGGCCTTAAATGCACAATCCTTCGAGCCGAATTATTTTTATACACGACCATAATTGCTCCTTATCTTTCTGTAAAGAAGGATTAATTTAATGTAAATGATTGACAGGAAAAATATAGAATTGATTTATGAATCTAGGAAACCCATCTGGAGCGCCTTATCATGGATTTATATAGACGGGCACCTTGACGATAAGGACTATACCAGCATAGTAAAGGTATTGAAGGAATCGAAACTTAGTCTAGAGGACTTAAGGAAGATTGATTTATACGAGGTGTTTCCATCCCTATATAAAAACCTGATATCTCCTGCAGGAGAATGGAAGGGGTTTCAGGAAACATGGTTGTACGAGCAATGCTGGATTAACCACCAGAGAAGATCTAAAAAAGGATTTAGAATTTCGGCTTCGATTAAAAATACATTGTGGCCTTGGATGAGAAAAGAAGCTTGGCTGGAAATAGAAAGACGATTCAATACTTCAACGACATTATAGTTAGACTAAATGAATCAATACCTTATCTGTTAATCCACACTATAATTTTATCAACTTCTCTACATACTTGGTTTTCTCAGATTTTAAATACAGCAGGTAAAGCCCCGGAGCCAGTTGATTGTCTTGTAGATCTATGGTCTCTCTGGACGATCCAGTTCCGACAGATTTTCTAACCAAGTGTCGTCCATCTAAAGAAACCAATGATATGGATGTTATGTTTTCGTCATTACCTAATTTCTCCGTATCCCACTCTATATTGATTCTGTCGGTAAAAGGATTAGGACTTACGGAAAGGCCAATCCCTTCGTTCCCTTGGATAGAAGAAGAGCATCTTGTAGGGATCTCTCGGATAGGAGAGAAGTCACTGTTTTGTCCAGAGCAATTGGCTTTTACCTGGGTTTCGTAAGTTTCGCACTTAGACAGTCCACTTATAAGGGCTTCTTGTACCGAACTAGATTGTTCTGTCCACTCTGCAGCATCTTTCAAGCGGTATCGGATAGTATAATCATCGACTCCGTCTATGGCCGTCCAGAATAAAGATATAGAAGTTCCGGACACATCCGTTGTTTCTACTTGAAGCGTCTCACTACAATCTCCTGCAGCACCGATAAGGACACAATAATCTTCTACTTCTCCGAACTCGAGACCGATGGCATCACAAGGATCATCGGTGTTATTAAATGACATGACTATTCTCATGCGCGTATAACCTAACTCTGCATCCATAGGAACTGTAATTACTCCGGAAAACGAACTGCCAGATTCTGGATCGAATGCAACGTCTTCTGTATCAAAACTGCCATCCCCTTGCCAGTCAATAAACAACGTTAAGTTTTCTTCGAAAACATCTGCTCTGAAGCCTAAGTCAATATTTACTGGATAAGTAATTCCTCTGGATAGGTTGATTTCATCAGCACCTAAAAGATGGGCGTATCCAGTGAAATTCTTTCCAGAGTTTATAGTGGTGTTACCGATGGTAACTACGTCTATCCATTCGAAATCATTGTCTAGTGCTTCTATGACACAATAGTCTGTAGAG
>CAZFJO010000150.1:0-9272 GCA_964518915.1 uncultured Saprospiraceae bacterium | reverse complement strand
GGCGACTTTCAATCCATGAATCCCACGTTCAATCAAGAAAACAATATGTCTACAAGCATAGACGATTTAGATATTGAGGACAACTTAAAAATCTACCCTAACCCTACAGATGAAGCTTTCTATATTAAATATGACCGGGATGGTTTCAGTGAAAAACTGGTAACCATTTTCTCTCTTGATGGAGTTATCGTATACCAGAAAAACGTGGTCGGCAAGACCATCGTTCATACCGCAGATTGGGTAGCTGGCACTTACCTAGTAAGAACAGAGGGTGCCATTATGAAATTGATTGTTTATTAAGTAATATATATGTCTTTCGCTGGAGCGAAAATGGCATAAGGATAATTTGTTGAGGATTTTGAACGAGTAAGTTCCCTTTTCTAATTTATTAAAAAGGAAGCTTCTCGTTCTATTTAAAAGTCTAGAATATTGTTCCAATATTGCTAACCCAATTGGTATCTATCTTTTTACAGCGCGCATACACATAAATGCCGGAAAAGCCATAAGCTCTTCGTAGTGCTTGGGGTCTAGTTTTTCAAATGCACTGACTGGTTTCGGTTCAACCAGTTTATCGATGTAAAATCCATTATCCGTAAGCGGCATGATGCAACGGTGAAGTGACCTTCTGAAACTATTTATTTCAGTTGGTTTTCCGAATCCATTCCACACGCACTTAACGTGTTCGGTATCGAAGTACTTATCAGATTTAAAATATAAATATTCGAAGAATGGATGCTCTATAGAAATCACCAATTCCCCTCCAGGCTTTAAGACCCTGTGAAACTCCTTGATCGTAGGGTTCCAATCTTGGATGTAATGCATGGCCAGGGCACACAATACAACATCATAAGATTCATCCTTTTCTCTGCTTAATGGATCGTGTAAGTCGTGCACATAAAATGATCCTTCCTTTTGATTTCTTTGCTGAGCTTGCACGATCATTTCTGGACTTAAATCCACGCCTGTTACACGGGCATTCTGAGACAATAATATCTCAGCATACTTCCCCGGCCCACAAGCCGCGTCTAAAATATACTTGTCCGAGACGTCGCCCAGTAAATTGAGAGTATTCGGTCGATCGTAATATGCATTGTGTGGCTTGTGATCAATCAATCGATTGTAATTATATGCGATGTCATTGTAAGCTTGTCTGATTTTTTCTCGTATCATTTATCTTTATTATGATTTATTATAAGCGCCCTTCCGGCAAACAATATCCACCCGGCCATGCTAAAAACGAAGATTCTGAAATTAATAAGATTGGTAAACTCCAACCTCAAAGTAAGGCTTATACCAGCCACCAAGAAAATGAAAATGCCGAAGTAGCCTAAATACTTAATACTGTTCTGATGCCATACCATAAGGACTGATTTAAGAAAAATAGATATACAGAGTGCTGCGATAAAGACATAGTCCAACATCTTATTTATAACGAATCCATAATCGATTACGGTTTTAATGACTGTTCTATCTACGCCTTCTGAATCATAGTATGACTCCAGAAAATCAGGTAAAACAAGTCCATTGAATAAGGCAGCCAACATAGCCGCAATTATTCCTAAGGAAGTAATTATGAACGCCAAGGTTGACAACTTCCATTTTCCTGAGAGCATAACCGATAGTCCGTAAAATCCGAATAGAATAAAAGGCAGGCTAAATATGGCTATTGTGTGTGCTATTTTAAGTGGTCCGGAAACCTGCAGGATGTGTTCTAGACTTCCTCCAGCTGGGTGTAGTGTCATTGTAATCATAGCCAGCACAGAACCCACAATGAGCGACCAGCCTGTACTTTTATAAATCGTTGTATCCATAATTAATGATATAGAATGACAAAGATCAATCATTAAAGAGGATCCTACACTTGATCCAAATCAAGAAATCGTTTTACAACTGGGTCATTCTTTTCCTTACTCGACTCATGGTCTCTGGCGTTATTTTTAGATAGGATGCAATCATGGTTAAAGGAAATGCCTGCAAGAGTCTAGGCCTATGCTCTAGGATAAAAGCATACTTCTCATCCGGGCTTAGGTTATGATCATAGAATTCTACCCGAGCATTAGAACCTTCTAGGATAATTCCGAGTTGAAAAAAAGAGGGAGACAGAGCGATCAGCTTGTGGATGGAATCCATGGACAATGCATACACTGTACTATCTTCGTATGCCTGTATAATTGCTTCAGATGGATTCCTAGTTGTAAAGCTCTTATGGTTGATCACCCAATCTCCAGGGACATTGAGATCAATGACGTTTTTCTGTCTCTCATCATCGAGGCTGAATTGAAAAAAGCTACCTGATACAACATACCATATCGCTGAACACACTTCGTTTAAATCTACAAGATTAGTTCCTTCAGAGATTTCTCTGAAGGTGATTTCATCTATGAGCAGTTGGGCTTCTTCTTCTGAGAAGTTTCCTGCCTTGTCTATCAATTGAGAAATAGATTCTTCCATGTGTATCAACTGCATGCTTTAAATAGGCAAGATAATAGAGGTCGACGAAGAATGGGTGAATAAAGGTAAAATAGTGAAAGAAAGCTATTGTGATTTAGGCTGATCAAAACACGGTTTTGTTCTCTTTATGCTTGTTCTATTCAACACCTGCCATCATGGCTTTACGCAGCTTGATTTCACTTATAATTTCTCTTGGGATTTTGAACAATAGTATATAACACAATATGCACGCAATAGGGATAAATAAACTCATTACTACTTTCTGAACAGAATCTACGGCGTTTAACTTATCAAAAAGTCTGAATTCCAAAACTTGCATCGGTAAAAATGTGAAGAAGTAAATCAATCCTCCTATCAGGGTCATGTAAGACTTTATGAAAAGATAATCTCGGATTTCATTATCGTGACTATAATTGAAATAACATATCGAAATCAAACCAAGAAAGCCAATTGTCCCCGTAATGCCGATAACATAGTTAAGCATCTCAGGAAAGAACCTTAAGAATTGAAATAGAAGGAAAGACGCGCCTAAGGTTCCTATCAGGTGCGGCAACTGATAAAACTTTTTAAAATAAAGCCATATCCGATTGCGCCACATTATCCTGGAGGCCTTTTCTTTCTCCTGTACAATCTTAGCGAAACCATAAACCCCAAATTCTTTATAGACCTTCTCAAGCGCACTATTAAAACCGATCGTGTTATCTGCACTCAATTCATCTTCAATGGCTGAAGCTAGATGGTCTACCAACTCTACCTGGACATCTTTATATCTGACCCGTTTTTTCTGTACAAAGACAAAGAGCTGGTTGATTTCAGTTTTACTTAATGTATGCACAGTATTCATCGTTGATTGAGTTTAACTTGGGTATCTAAAATTATATCCATAAGCCCTAAATAAGACTTCATTTCGGCGATAAGCTCATTCTTGATTTTGCTGCCCGATGGAGTCAAGTGGTAGTATTTCCTTAAGCGGTTTTCATGCCTTTCTGTCGTGGCAGTAATGGTGCCTTTAGCTTCCATCTTGTGCAACAGTGGATAGAGCGATCCTTCTTTTACAATGATTTCACCATCTGTGATCGCTTTAATCTTCTGCGTGATCTGATAACCATACATCTTGCCATCAGACAACAAGTGGACAATGATGGTTTCTAAGCTTCCTTTATAGAGTGAAGATTTCATAATACGAATATACATAGTTTTCCTATGTATAGCAACAATTATTCTATTTGCTCCTTCCTGAAATCAACATTTGCGCAAGCGACTACATCATTCCGGCTACAGTAATAGCCGCTGCAAGGATGACAATACTAAGGATGCAATACATTGCATATGTGGCTATTGTTCTTACTATATTCATTACTCGACTTCCTTCTGAAAACAATTGATAAAACACCAAGGTATTATACAATACAGGAACCAATAACAGGAATATATCCGATATGGTATAATCCACTAAAAACGATAGCAACGCAAATGCTAAAGAGAACACGGCCTGCTGTCCAGTAATGAATGAATTTATAACCATGTGCTCTAAGTAATTTTTCTTGTACTTCCTAAAAGCTAAAAATGAAGCAAAAGAAAATACAGGAAGCAACAACAGAATGGTATAGGCATAATTCCTATAAAACCAAGACAGTACAGTGGGTGTTTCTGTATCGAATGAATTACCTGAAGCCCCTTCAATAACCCCTTTCATAGACGCACTGATAAGGGTAGATTGCTGGGTAGATTGAGAAACAAAAAAGTAAATTGTAGATAAAATCATCAGATACCCTAAGGGCTTAAAATAATTCTTTCGCTTTCCTTCTAAGTAGTCTTGTATACTCTTTCCAGGACGTAGGAACAATTGCTTAAGTGTAAAGAAGAAACCCTTATCCACTTGTAAGATTGTCTCAGAAATATCAGAAATAAAACTAGATAAATCTATCCGACCTATACTGGACTTCTGCCCACACGAAGAACAGTAGTTTCCTTCTACCTCGCTTCCACAGTTCTTGCACTGGTCTTTTTTTTCTTTATATGAGCCTTCTGTGCTAGACATCTTTTTTAGTGAATATCCCAAACAATTCATTTCCTTCTCGGGGTTTGATTGAGTTATAACATCGCTCTAGCACGTCCACATTGAAATATGGAGAAAGGTAGCTGATATACGCTTCTCTCGTTCCACCGAAAGGTCGCTTCGAAGTAGGCGTGAGTGGAATATCGAACCACAAGCCGACAAGCTTTCCACCATCAGCCAGAAGGTGGTTCATCTGCTTCGCATAATTGATTCGATTCTCAGAAGTGGGATCGAAGGAGCAGAAAAATGTCTGTTCAATAATTAAATCATATGTTCCTTCAAACTCAAAAAAGTCTGCTTGATGCAGGTGGGATGATGGAAAATCTGGGCACCGCTCCTGCAATTGCATCAATGGATAAGTAGAAATATCCAATACTTCCACACTTGTAAATCCAGCCTTATGCAAGTATTCTGCTTCGTAAGCGTTGCCAGCTCCTGGAATCAATATTCGGAGATTTTTATTTTGAATCTGGTCGAAATAAGTAACCAATGGAGTGGATGCGTAGCCTATGTCCCATCCTGTAGAACCTTGATGATACCGGTCTGTCCAGTAAGATTCTAACTTGTTATTTTCATCCATATAGTTCTTCATTTTACGCGTATGACTCTCATTGCTTTAGGCTCATCCTATAAAGTGTTCCTTTACCTGCAAGATAGAATCCATCTTTAAGAAAGCATGGGTTATCGATCCCTCATCCACTTCCTCATGCTCCCATGTAGTATGAAATGGAATATGGATAGCTTGACCACCTGATTCAATGACAGGTAGAATATCAGATTTAACAGAATTGCCTACCATGCACAGGTGATGGGCTTGAACATGTAGCCTATTATACAACGTCTGATAATTGGCCGCTTTTTTATTACTCATAACCTCAATGTGGGAGAAATAAGACTGCAAGCCAGATTTATGAATTTTATTTTCTTGTTCCATCAGGTCTCCTTTGGTAGCGAGAACAAGGGTGTATCTATCTGAAAGCGACTTTAGAACTTCCTCCACATCGTCAAGCAATACGATGGGCTGTTTCAGTTGAGCCCTTCCGATCTTGATGGCTTCATCGATAAAGTCCAGTGCTTCTGGCCCCTCTACCATCTCCTTTATTGTCTCAATCATAGACAAGATGAATCCCTTTACGCCATATCCATATACAGCTAAGTTATCCATCTCTGTCGCGAATAATTTCTTCTGCACGAGGCTGGGGTCTGCATAACCAGAAAGCATCCTAGCGAATCGCTCTTCCGATGCCCTGAAGTAGGGCTCATTGACCCAGAGGGTATCATCGGCATCGAATGCAATATGGGTGATCTGATTCATTACTTGACAAGATATAAAAGCAATGTTCTTCTATGCTATTTCCTTACAACAATTTTATTACAGTCATATTTAAGCAACTCGAATACACACTCAATCAATGAATCAGATTAAATAGTAAGTAAAAAAAGAAGCGAATGATATCCTTCATCCGCTTCTGTATGTTCAATCTTCATTAATGAACAATTCTATATCAGATCTTTATTCTGAGTCTGACTCTGAAGTCGCACATTCCTGAAAGGGCAATAAGTCCCCGTTCTCTAGCAATGCTTTCCTTCTTTCATACTCTAGCTGAAGCAATTTATTATCCAGCTCAATCCTTGCGACCTTAGCGTGAGCAGATTCAATTCTAGCTTTCTGTAAATCAATCATACCTGGTTCTAAAGAAGAACAATGCGCAAGTTCGCTTTCATAGATTACTCCATCTGTGGGTACCGCAATCTTTCTTTTGGCTCTAAACTCCTCTCCTACTTTAGGAAGCAATCCGATACATTTTTCGAGTTCTACGGCAAGTCTTTCTCCGATCCCTTCTAGATCCTGAACATCTCTCCAATCTGTAACTTGCTCTGGCTTTAAAGACACATAACGCCACTTAATGGAAGAAATCCTGCTCGAGAAACTATACATTTCATTGATTTTACGAACGAAATAAGTCACTGCGAAACATTCGTTTCTATTGACCAACTTTCTTTCGGTTGCGTTTCTATTTTCTTCCAAGGCAAAATTACTCACTACCACCGATCTTTTAGCTTCCATCTGCTGGGAAGCAACTGTTGATACTGAGAAAAACTGATCAGAATATCTCCTCAGAGAAGCAGTAGACAATTGCTCAGAACTAAAGCTTGATTCACTTTCTACATCTGCGCTTCCTCCAAAAATCGACCCCATCAATCCACCGACATTCACACTGGTTTCATTTTCTGTATGTATCTGATTATATACAGATTGATACGTTTTAGAATCAGAAATATTTCTTACCTGTGCGGTAGCCGCTACCGATTGTCTGAAAGCAGATCGCACAGAAAGTGCTTCTGTTTTAGACTTAGTCTGCAGGTATCTATCATAGTGATACAATTTCATTTCTTCTTGAGGAAGCAAGGTTGTGGTAAACAATAATCCGCCATGTTGCATTCCTTCGAGTCTAAGGCAATGTTCTACTTCTATGAGAAACTGAAATCTAGAACCAGCAGGAAAATCGAGTTCACGCGGCAGAATTTTATTGATCAACTGTCTATTATAAAAATACATACAGTCATCGTGATTCAACCACTCTGGACCTTCCGGTGTGAAACACACCTTCTTACAATCTTTTTCATTTTCTTCCGTCGCACAAGCCATCGTGATGGCGCGCTCAGCATTGATTCTTCCATATCCTACTTCATCATTCCACGTTCCATTAACCCTGCCTTGAGCATTTTTATATGTATAGGCATCCAGTCTTACTTTATCGCATGACATTTCGATGATATTTCTAACTTGAAAATTATCCAATTCTCGATTAGCGCCCATGATAAGCGCAGCAAGACCAGCAACTAGAGGAGTTGCAGAGGAAGTACCATTGAACCTAAGTGTATAATCACTGGGGTCGTAGCCCAATCCTCCGAGCCTGTCTGTAGAAGGAATTTCTAAACAAGGAGCGGTAACATCTAGATCTGGACCGAAACAAGCTCCCCAAAAACCCTCTATGGATGAATCCCCTACTGCTTTACGCAAGTCTTCTCGATTGGTTCCACCTACGCAGATGGTGAGTGGATCACTGCCAGGAAAACGGCTTTGGTTCTGATTCTCATTCCCCGACGCAGCTACCAATACAACACCTCTATCGTGTGCGTATTGAAGTGCATCTTCAATAATAGAAAAATCCCAAGCATTCCAATCGGGATACACACCGAAACTCATACTGACTACATGTGCTCCATTATCAGTAGCAAAATACAACCCTTGAGCGATGTCAAGATCAGACCAAGTAGATGTTGCAATGGCCATGATCTGAGAACCTCCAGATAATCCAGCAACCCCATCACTATTATTAGAGATAGCACCGATAATTCCTGCGCATGGAGTACCATGATTTCCTACCGGAGAACCATCCGGGGTATCTAAGCTCGCATTAAGCGATTGTGGATGCAAGTTAAGATCAGGATGGTCTAGCTGGACACCTTGATCAATCACTGCCACTACAATGTTCTCATCACCTTGAATCAACTTCCAGGCATAAGGAGCTTTAATCTGTTCTAAACCCCATTGTTGAGCATACAATGCATCATCAGGGCGGATGCTTTTTCCATCTAAGTTACACAGCGGGTTAAAGAAAGGAATATTCTCAAAGCGGTAGTACATCTTTTTTTCACGGTACTTTTCAGCCAGTTCGATACTACTCATGTTATTTAGGTAACTGGCATTGGAAATATTCATTTTATTAAGCTTCGACGAACCATTGCTTCCTAGTTTATGCGCAACTAACTCGAAGCCATCTCCATCAGCTACCTCTGACTCTCTTGTAAGCAACACGGTAGGATTAACTGCGAACATACTCTCCGATTTACCGGATTTAGAACTAAAGACCGGAGCAACCCATATCGTCATTTCTGAAGATTCTAAGGCCTTGATGACTTCGTCCGGAATTTCATTGGTCGTTATATTTTTTACCCACCACAATTGATCACTAGAGTTATTGACATCATGCAATACCTCTTTTTCCTTACGTACTACAAGTTCTAGATTGTTTCTTTTCAGCAATCCTTTTTTACGGGTTAGGGTGATATCCTTCTCCCATAATATGAGTAAATATTCATGAAGACAGTTACAATCTCCAAATGCCGGATGGTTAAGATTTTTAATCCTTTTCATTATTGGTATTTTTAAAGTTATAGAAATATCATCTTATACTAATCAGGTATAAGGGCTACAGTTGGCACTGTAAGAATGTAATGGATGTAAGCGTTCAACTTATCAACCAGCTGGGCTTGTTCTCAAAAGTTGAGGATAGAAAATTTATGTAGGATCTAGGTACAGACTTAAGCGCAGCATCGTATTCAGTTATGCTCAGCTTAATTGCATTTATCCTTCCTAATTCTTAACGATGATTTTCTTCAGCATAAAGTAGCATCATACACCTCCTACCTTTTATACGCTATTACGATGGGCTTCAAGACTAAATCTAATGGATCAACCTCTTTTGCCAACATACACCTGTATACGAATTCCATAACTAAGTATCCTCTCGAAACGATGGTATAAAACTAAGGTAATTAAATGAAATAAAGTCCTTAAAATCCAGATTTACTATTAGTTGGTACTGTTTATCTAGCGATTGACACACACTGTATTTAAGCTTGTATATATCTAGCCTGAACCATCACAAGTACAATCGTGGTCTCACCTATCATTCTGTAATATGCTTAGACTCAGCAACTACTCCATTAATGATGTCAATAATTTCATCTGCTT
>CAZFJO010000149.1:0-9274 GCA_964518915.1 uncultured Saprospiraceae bacterium | reverse complement strand
GTCGCATTCGGAGGGCCGGCAGCACACATAGCGCTCATGGAACGTGACCTTGTCGAGCGTAAGAAATGGATGAGCAGGCAAGAGTTCCTTGACTATATCGGTATAACGAATCTTATACCAGGGCCTAATTCTACAGAGCTTACCATGCATTGTGGATACCATAGAGGAGGGCTAGGAGGCCTGGTAGTAGGTGGTGTTTCCTTTATCACGCCTGCCGTTTTCCTGACAGGTGTACTCGCTTATGGGTATTATCGGTGGCAAGATTTATCTATTATTCAATTCCTTGCAGAAGGCTTACAGATTGCTGTACTTGTAATTATTTTTCAAGCAACTCGAAAATTGTTTAAGAAGGCGGCTAAGAATAACTACTTAATCCTACTGGCTGTAGTAGGAGGTATCATATATTGGTTTTACCCGCAAGAAATTGTATTGCTCATTGCAACCATCTTGATTGCTTTTTGCATTGCCCAGTATCAGAAGGGAGTAACCTTGTCTATGGCCTTGCCTTTGTTTTATTTCAATGCGGAGAACACCATCGGTAGCTTGCCTCTTCATTCTATATTTTTGCAATTTCTGAAGATTGGTAGCATTCTCTATGGAAGTGGATATGTTTTATTCGCATACCTGGATACTACTTTTGTTTCGGATTTACAGATATTGTCGAGACAAGACATCCTAGATGCAGTATCGATCGGTCAGTTTACACCTGGGCCGGTTCTATCTACATCGACGTTTATTGGATACAAGTTAGGAGGGTGGAGTGGAAGCATCTTAGCAACCTTAGGGATATTTATTCCCAGTTTCGTTCTGGTAGCACTTACCAGCCCATGGGTACACAAGATTAGGAAGAATAAAGTACTCGGAACAATACTAGATGCTGTTAATGCCATATCACTGTCGTTTATGATTGTGGTTGCCATAAAATTACTGACAGAGACCATCCACGATATTAACACGGTATGCTTGCTCGCATTAGCGACAGCAATGACATTTATTATGAAGTGGAATCCTCTAGGCGTCTTACTTGTGACAGCCATTGTCAACGTAGGAATCAGATACTTTTTATTACCACAATAAGGTTACAGCTCAAGGCAAATGTTCTTCTTCATCTATAAACAGAAAGTTTGAAACTAGAGCCTTTATGTCTTAATTATCACACGTATTTATCTTGTTTTCCAAAGTGATCTGAGCGTTCCTTGCAGTAAGTAAATTATCAAATACTAAGGAGAATTTTTCCGTGAATTCAGACTTCCCATCGTGATCGGTTGTAGAAATTGTTTTCTCCTTGCCCTTCGTTCTTAGATTTAAGGTCAATGCTTTTTTAGCTATATTCAATTCTACCTTGCTCTTATCTAGATCGTACAGGTTTATTTCGTAGTCTTTAGATTTCTTTCCATCATTAATGGATTCTGACAGCAACATCTTACAATCAGATTCCATAGCAACAACCTGACTTAGTTTCTCCGTGCTTGCAGCTTCTAGGGTTTCTGCAATGTAGTCCATGTCTTGTTCTGTAACATCTGGACTACAACTTGCTATTACCTGTTCTATTCTGTTCGTAAATGATCGGAAGAATTCAAGATCAGAAAATGGGATCTCAATTTTATTGCTATATCCACTTAACTCATCCTCTTTAGATTCTATAACGAATTTTTGCTTCTGATTGGTTTCTATCTTTAGGGTCAGTTCACTAGAGCCATAAGATTCTTTTATCTTACTATCGTCCAGGTCGCCCCAGTTGAAGCTATAAGATTTCTTCTTCCCTTTCTTATCCGTAATTTCAATTTCTGCATTGCAATCTGCAGTTGCTGATACAGATTTTTCGCCGCTGAAACTGTTGATTGCTGAAGTAATGTCTTCTAGGCAATTGTCACAGAAACCATATGATTCTATTCTGGTATCTCTAATTTCAGCAGCCTGTTCTACCATCTTTTCAATCGCTTTACCGAATTCTAGAGCTTCTGAAGGAGTTTCGAAAAAAAGCGTGACAGCATTCGTAAAACCTGTCTTCCCCTTGCCAGATTGCAATATGGTCTTTCTGTTCTTCTCTGTTTTAAACTCTAGAACAACTTCCTTACCTGTTTTAATTTTTATTGATTTAGGGTTAATATCCCCTAAGCCTATAAAATGCGTATAGTCGTCTTTCTTGTTTTTATTAGAAGCAAGTATCATATAGTCCTCATAATCGTCGTGGCTGCTTAAGTCTTGGATGACGGTTTTCTTTTCGTAATTGATGTTTCCTATTCTCTCTATTGTCCAGGACTTAATAGAAGATAGATCTTCTGGTAAGTCTATGCTTTCTTCCCATGCTTCAGATGCACTAGGGATAGCAGACTCTAATAATTCTTTCGCTTCTCTTGCAACATCTATGTCGTCAAAGTACATTTTAACCTCGTTTCCATATCCTTTATCTTCACCATCTAGCAACCGATTTACGAATTTCCCCTGTTTAGATTTTAAAATAACCGAGAGCTCTTTTTTACTGGTCTTTAGTTCTACGTTATCTTCAGACATCAACCCTAGATTGAATAGCAGGACTTCTTCTTTTTCCTTTCCATCTTTCTGCTTAACCGTCTTCTGCACTAACTGTATATCGAACGGTGTATTTTCATCATAGACCAATTCTTGAGTGATGGTTTCCTTTCCATTGTCGATTTCTGAAAGCAAGTCATTAATCGATTGTAAGTCATCCGCAAGAGAAGAATTATCGGTACTATTAAAAGTCAGTAGTGTTAATAAAAATAGGTAAGCGTATATCATAATATTGTGGATTAAAGTTGATCATATCACGAAGGGTTGAATCTAGAAACCCTTCGTCTTTAAAATGAATCAATGGTCTCAGAAGTTCCAAAAAGATTGATCCATTTTTGTTGATGTTTTTTTATTTCAATTTAGCGATTCATAAATATGTCCTTTAGTTTTAGAACAAGTAACTTAGCAATATCATTTTTTTTTAGAATTTAAAATTGAAGTGTTAATTAAGATTAGATCTAACCTTTTGTAATTTATGTATGACTGTGGATTCAACCGTCATTGCTTTCCTTTTATATCGAAAGATTTTCGAGAGAAGCGTGGCTAGGTTTCATACAATTACTTATAGTTCATCATTCAACAATAGGTCAGTTCTACTGTTAAAATACAGATCACTTCTTTATTTTTTTAAAATTGTTGCCATAATTTCATGAACTTATCTTTTTCTGCTGAAATAGAACGATTTAATTCTGATTTATTCGCCTTTCATGTCAAGGTTCCGGATGACATAGCAACTGAGATACTATCGGATGAAAACAAGCGCATACTCGTAGACTTTAACGAAGCAGGCTTACAGGTTTCAACTGCATTGTTTCCATTGGGTGATAGCAAGTATTTTATCAATCTAAATAAGGATGTCAGAAAGACATTGAAAGTAGATAAGGGAGACATAGTAAAACTGACCATAACCCGAGATACCTCAACTTATGGTATGCCCATGCCGGATGAAATGCAACTTATGTTGCAGGAAGACCCGGAAGGATCTAAGTACTTCCATGCGTTGACACCTGGAAAACAGCGGTCGCTTATATACTTAGTGTCTAAGGTTAAGAGCAGTGAAAAAAGATTGGGTAAAGCTTACGTAATTGTAACCTTTTTACGAGAGAATAAGGGAAACTTAGATTACAAGGAATTGAATGTTGCCTTCAAGGCCTATAATAATAGATAAATAGATACGTAGAATACGTGATACTTTGGTGATAACTTATGATTAACTTTGACCTTAACATAGATAATGTATGCCTAGAGCCCTTATAGTAGAAGATGACCATCAGATTTCTGAATTGGTAGAAATACATCTGAAAGATCTAGATTTTCAGATAGATACAGCCTTCGATGGATTAGATGGATTGAAAAAAGCGATTGATAATGAATATGATCTCTTTATACTTGACATCATGTTGCCTCGTTTGGATGGACAAGAAATCTGCAAGAAAATAAGATCTTATGGAAATACGAATCCGATTATCATGTTGACTGCTAAATCGGAAGAAATAGATCGGGTCATAGGCTTAGAAACAGGAGCAGATGATTATATCGTAAAGCCATTCAGTGTTAGAGAATTTAAAGCAAGGGTAAAAGCCATTATGAGAAGAAGCTTTCCCACTGTCAGAAGAGAAGAGAATGCTGCTCCCACCTTTATGGAATTCGAAGGGTTGAATATTGATTCTGATAAGCGGATTGTATATAAGAAAGACAAGAAAATAGAGTTGACTGCTAAGGAGTTTGATTTACTCCTTCTTTTAGCAGAAAACCCTGGAAAAGCATTCAACAGACAGAGTATACTTAATGCTGTCTGGGGCATAGAATTCGAAGGGCTAGAACATACTGTAAACTCTCATATTAATAGAATTAGAGCTAAAATAGAAGATGATATGACCACTCCACACTATATTCTTACTGCGTGGGGTTATGGTTATAGATTCAACGAAGAAGTCTCAATCAGAAAATAAAACAACTATCTAAGTGAAGAATCGACTATTTATACAACTATCGCTTATCTTTTTAGTGGTCATTATTATCCTCGCATCCATCATAGGGTATATGAGTTTTAATATGGCACACTCATATCATGAAGATGCAAGCCAGAAACTAGGAGCTAAAATAGCTCAGTTTACGTCTAATGAAACTGCTCCCTTCCTAGAAAATGGAGACATAGACACCACAGCTATTCAAGACATTATGCATTCCATGATGGTCATCAATCCCGATGTCGAAGTATATATGCTGGATAATATAGGTAACATTAAATTTCATGTAGCTCCGTATAAAGTGGTGGTCAGAGAAAGGATATCTCTCGCACCGATTAAGAAGTTTCTAGCCATGGGAGATGATATCTCTTGTGTAAAAGGGGATGACCCTAGAGACTTTGAACAGAAGAAGATTTTTTCTGCGGCTCCGATTATGGAAAACGATATCCAGAAAGGGTATTACTATATCATACTTGCAAGCCAGGATAAAGCAACGGCACTAGCTGGATTGAAATCTCTATACGCGATGAAGCTCGGTGGATGGCTTTTAGGCCTTGCCATTCTAGTCAGTCTATTACTCGGATTAGGAGCCATATGGTATCAGACCCGGTCATTATCTACAATCATGAATACCATGAACCTTTTTAAATCTGGAGATTTCACCTCGAGAATTAAGATAGGTAAGGATAAAAATTTCGAAACTCTTGCCAGCACGTTTAACTCCATGGCAGGAAAAATAGAAACCCAGTTTAATACCATTAAGGAAGTAGATAATTTCAGAAAAGAACTAATCGCTAATGTGTCTCATGACTTAAGAACTCCACTTGCCGTCATAAAAGGATACAGTGAAACCTTAAACATAAAAGGAAGTTCGCTCACAGAATCAGATAAGGAAAAATACTTGCACAACATTCATGATAGTACAACGAGACTGGAAGGGTTGATCAATCAGTTGTTCGAGTTGTCGAAACTAGAGTCTAACCAAATCGAGTTGGTTAAAGAACCTTTTTCTTTAGATGAATTGGCTTCTGATATGTTATCTAGTTATGAAGTACTGGCTAATAAAAAGAACATATCTCTTTCTTTAAAGCGGATGAACTCTACCGGTCTATGCTATGGTGATATTTCTCTTGTTGAGCGGGTTATTCAGAACCTTCTAGATAATGCACTCAAGTTTACACCAGAAGGTGGTGAGATAAAGTTGGCAATAGAAAAAGAAAGCGACATCGTAAAATTTGAGATATCAGATACAGGTGTCGGTATTGCTGAAGAAGATCTTTCCGCCATATTCGAGCGATATAAATCATCCACGGTCAATAAGAAGAAAGGGAAAGGACTTGGACTGGGGTTAGCCATTGCCAAGAAAATTATAGAGATGCACGATTCTAGCATCAATGTAAGTAGTCAGGTCAATGCAGGAACAAGCTTTAGTTTCGGATTGCCATTGTATGCTGTAGGGTAGGGTTACTTTCTATACTTATCATTTAGGCCTATTCCTTTACTGATAAGTGGTTTGATTTTATCCATTCTCCTGTCCTTAGTAGTTTGTCTTTTAGCTTCTAGGATGTAATCTGCGAATTCTCTTTTTTTGCCTTGAGCGAGATTATCCCAAGATGCTTTAAAGTCAGGGTCATTCTGAATCTTTTCACTTAATTCTACTGGAATTATTATGGGCCTACTGCTGGGAGCTGAGGCAGAAACCTTAGGCTTGTCAGCGTGAGAAATATTGATTGCTTCTTTTAGATATAAACTGATCTGATCTGAATCCACTTGATCGTTACTCGTGAATTTAACATGACGCATATACTTAGTCTTTCCTTCTTGTGCATTCTCAAGAATCTGATCAGGATCACTCAGTAGTGTCCCGTTGAAAAACCACATACCGAAATGATTCTTAAAAGTACCTATGCTCACAAGGTTCTTTCCATTGTGCATGTACACGGGCATCTTCCACTTGTATGTTTCTTTAAGCCCCGCGGCAAGTGCAAGTTCTCGTAGCTTGTACACGCCTACTATAAAAGACGGGTTAAAGTCCAAGGCGGCTTTAAGTTTCTCATTTATTGTCATGGCCGAAATGTAATAAAAACCGTAAGCTCATCCTAATATAAGCAGCCAACTTACACTATAGCCCTTCTAGCATGTCTGAAAATGGATCTTCAAATGTGATGGTATTCTCAAGGATGTTCTGGTTGATTACATCAAATTTGGCTAGAGCAAAAACAACCAACTCCATTGTGAAGTAATGCCATCTCTCGTCGATGTTAAACTTACTCAGCATTTCTTTCAATCCTGCCACTTCATCCAGGGATTCCTTGTACTCATCTGATGAAGAATCATTGTGTAGGTCTACGATGTTTCCTCCAGAAAACCAAGCTCTGATGGTTCCATATACGTCATTCTCTATGCCCTTATCGTATTCATCTGGTTTAGGGAATATCGAAAGAAATATATCTGAAATTGCTTCTTGAAAAAGATTGATAGCGACAGCGTAAGGCCCTAACTGCTCTCCTTCATAAACCAATTCTATCTTACCAGTAATGGCAGGTACCACTCCCCAGAGATCTGTAATTCTGGCATCTGTAGATTTTTCTTTATTGATAAGCATCCTTCTTTCTGCTGCGGACACGAGAAGCTCTTTAGCTGAAATACTTAACCGAGCAGAGACGCCACTTTTTTCATCGACTAAATCACTTTCTCTGGCCTTAAAAGTAATGGTCTCCAGCAGTTCTTCAAGAAGTGGAGAGATGGCAACTCCTTGTTGATCATCGGAAATACGAGCTTCCTGGCTGGTAATAGACCTAGAGATCTCTATGGTTTTAGGGTAGTGGGTAAGTATCTGACTTTCTATCCTGTCCTTGAGTGGAGTAATGATAGAACCTCGGTTGGTATAATCTTCTGGATTCGCTGTAAAGACGAATTGCAGATCTAGCGGTAACCTGTATTTGAAACCTCTGATCTGCAGGTCTCCCTCTTGAAGGATGTTAAATAATGAAACTTGAATTCTAGGTTGTAAGTCTGGCAATTCATTGATAGCGAATATAGACCTATGCGCACGCGGAACAAGTCCATAATGTATAACGCGTTCATCTGAATAGGGGAGCTTAAGAGTAGCCGCTTTTATAGGATCTACATCTCCTATTAAGTCCGCGATACTCACATCTGGAGTGGCAAGCTTCTCTACATATCTCTCAGATCGATGTAGCCAAGTGATCGGAGTTTTGTCTCCTTTCTCCTCGATGAGATCGAGCGCATATCTGGATAGCGGATTCAAGGGGTCATCGTTAAGTTCAGACCCTGAAACCACAGGTGTGTACTCATCTAGTAACTCCACAAGCAGCCTTGCAATACGGGTCTTAGCTTGTCCTCTCAACCCTAGCAACAATATATTGTGCTGAGCTAGAATAGCTCTTTCTATGTCAGGCAGAACTGTATTGTCGAATCCCACTATTCCTTCGAATACCTTCTCCTTCTTCTGTAATTTAAGTATCAGGTTTTTACGCAATTCTTCTTTTATAGAGTGCGGTTTATATGCAGACTTTTTTAAGTCACCTAAATTTTTGATTTTATCTATGTTCAATGGTTGTTGTTTTATAAATCGTTTAAATAACGTAAATTAATGTGGTAAGCTATCTTCTTTCTTTTCTTTTATTCTGCTTGTAGTCCATAAAAATAAATTCGCCTAATCCCTTAAGCGAAGAATAGAAAGCCTTGCCATTATTAGACTTAGTAAACTGGTCTACGAACTGTACAAGGTATGGATCTCTAGCAATCATAAAGGTGGTTATGGGAATGTGTAACTTCCTACACTTTACTGCCAGTGCGAGTGTTCTATTGAGAATGTTCTTGTCTAAGCCGAAGCTATTCTTAAAGTATTTTTTCCCTTTCTTAATACAGGTGGGTTTTCCATCTGTTATCATCATGATCTGCTTATTAGGGTTTTTTCTTTTTCTGAGAATGTCCATCGCTAGTTCTAATCCAGCAACGGTGTTGGTATGATAAGGTCCTACTTGCAGGTAAGGAAGGTCCTTTATTTCAATCTGCCATGCATCGTTACCGAATACAATGATATCTAGTGTGTCTTTAGGGTAACGCGTGATAATTAACTCCGAGAGAGCCATGGCTACTTTCTTAGCAGGTGTGATACGATCTTCGCCATATAGAATCATACTATGAGAAATATCTATCATAAGAACGGTACTTGTTCTAGATTGATAATACGTTTCATGTACTTCTAGGTCATCTTGAGTTAGTACGAATTGATCTATGCCATTGTTGATCTGTGCATTTTTTAATGACTCAGACATGGCAATTTTATCTAGGCTGTCGCCAAATGAGAAAGGCCTTGTTTCTGAGGTCGTTTCATCTCCAGAGCCCGTAGATTTAGTAGTATGATTTCCTCTTTTGGATTTTTTTAATTGGTCAAATATATCATCGAGAGCTTGTCTCCTAAGTGCCAATTCCATTTTACTGGTCGGATTATATACTGGAGGCTGATCTCCATTTCTGCCACCTTCTCTACTTATAAATCCTTTGTCTTTTAATTCTTCTATGAAATCTGATATGCCATATTCAGGTGTAGTGAGATTATACTGCTTATCTAGTTCTGTAAGCCACGATAGCGCTTCCGAAACATCACCACTTGTGTGTACGAGTAATTCCTTGAAAAGCTTCAATAACCTTTCGAAAATGTTCTGTCCATCTGGACTTGGGATAAATTCTGAAAACCGCCATCCTATCATAAAGTAAATATGTACTTATTTCTAATATATAAG
>CAZFJO010000148.1:0-9321 GCA_964518915.1 uncultured Saprospiraceae bacterium | reverse complement strand
CTCCAGAAACCTTGATTGATATATCCAAGATAGATTCCATCAGAGGCATCACCCTCAATGAAAAATCAATTACCATAGGTGCAGGAACGACCCATGGAGAAATTGCTGCCAGCGATATTCTTGCGGAACACGCACCGATGTTCGTGCAGGCAGCAGCTGAGATTGGAGACATCCAAGTTAGGAATGTCGGTACCATAGGCGGAAGCATGGCTCATGCTGATCCAGCTGCCGACTGGCCAGCTGTACTAGTTGCAAGTGATGCCCAAGTAATTATTCAGAACAGTGAGGGCAGCCGAGAAGTTGATATCGATCAGTTTTTCACAGGCTTCTACAGTACCAGTTTGCAGAGAGGTGAAATCATAACGGCTGTCCGTGTCCCACTCACGGCAGGTAACAGGCATTCTGCTTATGCTAAGTTTAAGCAACCGGCTTCTCGGTTCGCCATTGTAGGATGTGCGGTAGCAGCAGATATGGATGGAACCACAGTCAATAAAATAAGGATCGGTATGACAGGGTTGTCAGAATCGGCATATAGAGTAAGCTCTGTTGAATCTGCACTGGCAGGCCAGGTTCTGACAGAAGCTGTTATTAATGGATTAGATGGTGATGTAACAGAAGGAACATCTGTTATGTACGATCATTATGCTTCTGTAAAGTATAGAACCCATCTGGGACGCGTATTTATGAAACGTGCTCTGAAGAAATTATTATAGAACCAGAAAAGACAATTCGAAATTGGGAATAGCTTGGTTTTACGGCCAGGCTATTCTATTTTCCATCCTCTATTGTGGAGCTTATCTTCATTTTATAATTCACTAGATAAATGTAGCAGATGACAATTGACCGTGTAAAAGAAATGCTAGAGACTCAAGGCTATATTGCAGAAGAGAATGTAGTTATGTCTATCTACCTAGCCATGCTATTAAGTAAGCCGATATTAATAGAGGGACCAGCAGGTGTAGGAAAAACAGAAATCGCTAAAGTTATAGCGAGCGGATTGGATGCAGAACTTATCCGCCTACAGTGTTATGAAGGGCTCGATGCACATCAGGCTATCTATGAGTGGAATTATCAGAAGCAGTTGATGTACCTGAAAATGAATGAGCAATCTCCCATGTCTGTTTCTGAAAAAGAAAACCATATCTATGGGGAAGATTTTCTATTGAGCCGACCATTGTTGAGGTCTATACAAGGTGAGCAATCCCCCGTACTTCTGATAGATGAAATCGATCGGGCAGACGAAGAGTTCGAAAGTTTTTTTCTAGAATTGCTGTCTGAGTTTCAAGTTACTATTCCTGAGGTAGGCACTATAAAAGCGAAGAGCATTCCCTATGTAATTATTACCAGTAACCGGGTAAGAGAATTATCGGAAGCCTTACGTCGTAGGTGTCTATACTTATGGATAGATTTACCATCCTATGAAAAAGAGCTTGCCATTATACACAGTAAGTTGCCTGACATCAATCCAGCCCTTGCTAAGGAGATCTGCAAGTTTATGGAAGAAGTACGTACGATGAAACTGGATAAACAACCTGGGATTGCAGAGACGATAGACTGGGCAACTGCCTTATCTGCCATGCACATCGATCACCTTGATCGAGAGATTGTGGAAAACACCCTTGGGATTGTATTGAAAGACTGGCAAGATATGAGGAAGGCTCAAGATAGCTTATCAGAACTTTTCGAGAAAGTAGGCGTCTTGCCTAAGATGGAGAAATAAGGATTTAGATGCTTCAGAGACGGACAGATATACCCAGTCATGTTTTACAGTTCGCAAGTTACTTGAGAGGCCAAGGGCTTAAAATTACAACAGATGCCCATGTGGATGTCTTGCATGCACTGTCGTTTTCTATACCTTTGACTTTTTCTGGATTTAAAAATGTATTGAGAGCTCTATTGATTAAAGATCGGAAAGATTTAATCAAGTACGATGAACTGTATAATCATTACTGGAGTCATCTCGCTCATGCTGAAAACAGCAAAGAGAAAGAACAATTAAAGCAATCGGCCAGCGGTGCCAAAAAAAATCTGTCTCCACTAGATCACCTACATGCACTCAAGAGCTGGCTGAACAAAGGAGAGGTGACAGAAGAAAAAGAAATCGCAACATACAGTGCGATAGAAGTGATCGGAACTAAGGATTTTTCAACTTATAAAAGTGACGAATATCAAGAATTGTTACACCTTCTTAGAATCATAGCGAGAAGGATTTCTCTTCACGATTCTAGGTCTTATTCTAAAAGTAAAAAAATGGATATAGTAGATATCCGATCTACTATAAGAAAATCAGTTAAGCTGGGAATGGACATACAGGATATAGACTATAAGAAGAAGAAAAAGAAGAAAGCCAGACTTGTTGTTTTCTGCGATGTCAGCCAATCGATGGAGTTATACAGTAGGTTTATGATTGAATTTTTGTATGCTTTTACGAGGGTTGTGAGTAGGATAGAGACCTATGCTTTCAGTACAAGACTTCATCCACTGACGGGCCTCTTGAAAGATAGGAGTTTTTCAGCTGCCCTATCAAGTATGACTCAAGAAGAATCTGGATGGGGTGGAGGAACGCGTATCGGCCATAGCTTAAATGAATTCCGCACAGCATACGGTCGCAGATCTCTTCATAATAAATCACTGGTTATCGTTTTAAGCGATGGATGGGATACAGGAGAGATTGAATTGCTTGAAGAAAATATACGCTTCTTGTCTAAGAAATCTAAGGCCCTCATCTGGATCAACCCACTTGCTGGGAGCCCTGCTTACAGACCAGAAACTGGAGCTATGCAAGCATGCCTTCCCTACATCGACCATTTCTGTTCTGCACACAATCTAGAATCACTAAGACAACTGGGTGTAGACCTTATGCATGGGAAGTGGGACAATCCGTATCGGGAGTAATGATTGTACAGGATTGCTTTGAAGTATTTTAATCCGCTTGTTATTTATCATTCTAATAACAGTGGGTGCTCTGTCTATGAGAAGAGTTATAAATAGATAAAATCACTTTATAGCTTAAAATTTCAACGCAAAAAGCTCAGTAGGCGCATTAAATTATCTCTATAAATATAAAATGTGTATTTTAGAGTCAATTAATTGATCTTAAATGCCTTTATTTAAAATAACAGAAGAACAGATTCTTAATAGAATTCGATTTGAAAATCCCTGGTGGAAGAATGGTCAGATTGATGAATTCTATGGAACCATGAAGAGAAGGATGTATTTTTCTAAGTTTTTACCATTGGTAAGTGATAAGAAAGTAAAAAGAGCAGCAGTCTTAATGGGGCCTAGGCGGGTAGGTAAAACAGTAATGATCTATCATACTATTCAAGCATTAATAGAACAGGGAGTCAATCCGCTGAGGATATGTTATCTCTCAATCGAAACGCCTGTTTTTAATGGAATAGGGATCGAAGAATTATTCTCTTATTGTAGAAAGGCTGTCGGCAAGCTAGATGATATAAATGATTATTACGTATTCTTTGATGAAGTACAATACCTGAAGGATTGGGAAGTACATTTAAAGTCACTTGTCGATTCTTACCATCGAACTAAGTTTGTAGTTTCTGGGTCAGCTGCTGCTGCGTTGAAATTGAAGAGTAATGAATCGGGTGCAGGTAGGTTTACAGATTTTACTTTGCCACCATTGACTTTTCATGAGTACATTCATCTAAAGGGTTTAGACCATCTGATATACCCTAACCAGAAAGTGTGGAATGAGAAAGAAATTGAAGTTTATGATACCATCGATATAGAGGAATTAAATAAGCATTTTATGGATTATATAAATTTCGGGGGATATCCTGAAGTTTCACTTTCTAAAGAAATTCAAGCTAATCCAGGACGATATATTAAAAGTGATATAATAGATAAGGTGCTCTTGAGAGATCTTCCGAGTTTATATGGTATACAAGATGTACAAGAACTAAATTCTTTATTTACAACCATTGCTTTTAATTCTGGAAATGAGTTTTCTTATGATTCATTATCAGCCACCTCGGGCGTGTCTAAAAATACGATCAAAAAGTATATTCAATATTTAGAGGCTGCGTTTTTAATACGAGTTGTCAATCGAATAGATATAAATGGAAAAAAATTCAAGAGGGCTAATTACTTTAAAATTTACCTTACTAACCCTTCATTAAGAAGTGCTTTGTTTGCACCTATAAATTCAACATCAGATGTTATGGGTAACATGGTTGAAACAGCCATTTATTCTCAGTGGTTTCATCGGTTCTGGCATACCCCATTTTATTCGAGATGGAAAAATGGTGAAGTCGATATTGTTGGTTTGGCAAAAGAGAACTTGAAACCGCTGTGGGCAGTTGAGATTAAATGGTCAAACCGTTTTTTTAAAAGACCTAGTGAGCTAAAGAGTCTATCCGCTTTTCTAATTAAAAATAAATTGAACAGAGCCATTATAACTACAATCGACATTAACGAAGAGATAGAATGGAAGGGGCATATTTTTGATTTTATGCCATCAGCATTGTATTGTTATACAGTAGGAAAGAGAACCTTAGAAGCAGAATAAAGTGTATGTATGATGAAAGTATAATTTAGTTTTATCTAGAATAGACATATGAAAACTTATCTGCCATACATCAATCATTTCTATTCTGTACACAATCTAGAATCACTAAGACAACTGGGTGTAGACCTTATGCATGGGAAGTGGGACAATCCGTATCGGGATTTTTAGCTTAAGCTTGAAATAATCTTTCCGATTAACCTAGCTCCTAGTTTAGCCGTATGGTTATCGATGTCATAGGTAGGATTGAATTCTGCTAGGTCGCAACTGATAACTTTTCCACTAGCTATTAAGTAATCTAAGATAGAAAGGGTCCAGTTGTAATCCAGGCCTTCAGGACTCGGAGCACTTACACCTGGTGCAAGTGTATACGAAAATCCATCCAAGTCTATGGTTAAGTAAAGACAGTCTACTTGATCTATAAAGCGATTGATCTTATCTTGACTCTTAGCTTCTTGATGTGTATCTTCCAGAGTTATGTAATCGACTCCCAATCTCTCAGCCGTACGATACAATGCTTGTATGTTGCCTGCTTGTTGCAAGCCTATCGGAAGATAACGAACCGACCAGGATTCATCTGTAAGTGATTGATAGAAAGGAGTGCCCGATGTGCCATCAGGGTTAGGCTTTCTCAAGTCGAAGTGGGCATCAAAATTAATAATGCCTAAAGTCTTTCCTCTCGGTTGAAGGTGTTTTTTCAAACCAAGATAGTGAGCATACGCAATATCGTGGCCACCACCTATTCCTATCGGAAGATGATTGTTGTCAAGTGCAGATGTAATCTGTGCAGCAAACTGTTCCTGACATTCTTCTAGGTTATTATCTATGCCTACCACATCGCCATAATCCCATATTTTTCTGTCTCCATAATGCCATGCTAGCGAAGCAAGAGATCTCCTCATAACGGCTGGTCCTTCTGCGGCTCCGATGCGTCCTTGGTTTCGTTTTACTCCGATGTCACAGGCATAACCTATAATGGCAATGTCCTGTTTAGGGCTGTTCGATGTTTCTTCTAGTTCGTTTATACTTGCCACCGATTGATAGAAGTACTGGATTTCTTCTGGTCGAGAAGGAATCCTTCCTTTCCAAGTTTCTGAGCCGTATGTTTTTATAGGAGTGATGGGCATAGAAGTATAATTTATAATATTTCCTTTCCATCGATGAAGCAAGCATCAATTACCGATGTGCTGAAACTGTAAGGAATCTCTGCATAAGAAGAGATGGGTTTCGTGATGAAGAAGTTGGCCTTTTTGCCTCGAGCGATAGAACCTACTTCATTATTTATTTCCATTGCATGAGCCCCATTGATGGTAGCCGCATTGATAGCTTCTTCTGGTGTCATCTGCATGTGGGTACACGCTAGGCCTACGGCGAAATTCATGTTGCCAGAAGGACAAGAGCCTGGGTTGTAATCTGAGGCCAAAGCGATCGGGAGACCACGATCTATAATTTTTCTCGCTGGCGTATACGGTATCTTAAGGAAGTGAGAACATCCTGGTAACGCCACCGGAATGGTACCCGATCCTTGCAATGCATCCAGATCGGAATCTTCTAATTCTTCAAGATGATCAACGCTTACGGCATGGTGTTTTACCGCTGCTTTTATTCCTCCGATAACATTGAATTGGTTGACATGGATTTTTCCTCGTAGTCCATATTTCAGTCCTTCCTGTAGTATGTGTTCTGTATCGGAAACATCGAAGTAACCTTCTTCGCAGAATACATCTATATAGTCAGCGAGTTTTCTATCCGCAATCTGCGGCAGTGCGTCTTGCAACATAGAATCTAGAAAACCAGACTTATCGTTCTTATATGCTGCGGGAAGCGCATGGCCAGCAAGGAAGGTAGATTTAATAGGAAGATCATATTCAGATTTAAGAAGGGCAATTACTTCTAGCATTTTTATTTCCGCGTCGGGAGTTAAGCCATAGCCTGACTTTACCTCGATTGCTCCTGTTCCTAGTTTTAAAATTTCGTTTAATCGACTTCTGGCAGAGGCAAGTAAGTCTTCTTCTGAAGTATGCTGAAGCAATATGGCTGAATTTAAAATACCGCCACCTGCGTCCGCAATTTCCTTGTAGGACTTACCCTTGATTCTAGCGACGTACTCATCGACACGATTTCCAGCGTAGACCAAGTGAGTATGAGAATCACACCAGGAGGGGCAGATGATTCTACCGGTGACATCTATGTGCTCTTCTATGGCGAGTTCTGGCAGGTCATCCATTTTTCCATAATCGAAGATTACACCGTCTTCAATAACGAGATAGGCATCTTCTATGATGGGAAGATGAGCAAGGTCAACCCCTGCGACAGGAACTGTACTGTCTCTTACTTGTATGAGTTGCTTGATATGTGAAAATAATGTTTTCACTATGCGTGGTTCCAGTTGTTGTCAGAATCGCTACTCGGAGACATTCCGATGTTTGTTTTTTCTAGTTGTACACCTAAGCCGAGCACGGTCCTGTTGACGTAATTAAAGTAAGAAGCAACTTGATTGATCTCAAGAATTTCTCCATCTGTCAGGCCAGCCATACGCAACTCTTCTATATAAGATTCCTTGATGGTGGCAGGGTGTAAGGTCAGATGCTTGACGTAGGTCAGCCCTTTGGCGTATGAGGGGCCAAGCGAAGCAGAGTATGATTCTTCAGTTATGGCTGCAATCAGATCATCCAGGTTGCCATCAGCGGGCATGTTTTTTCTTACCCCTTCTGTGTGATGGATGAAACAATAGTCGCAAGCATTGAGGTGACTTACGTAGCATCCTATAAGTTCTAAATAATACTTAGGCAGTGTGTTTTCAGTGTGATGGAGCACCGACTTGTATAAGTGCATATGTCCATCTAATGTGTGTGGACGTAGGCTGTGTACTTGCAAGACATGGTCGATTGTGTCTTCTGGTCCTTTTACTCTATTGTATAGCTTTTTTAATTTGCCCTCAGATTCAGCATAATTTATTTCTCTGATCCAGCTCATATTATTATGTGTTTAAGATAGAGGACAAGATATCATTATCTACGGAATGCGGAAGGGTAATGTTGAGATTTGGTTCACTGAGCATCGCACGCTCGATGGCTTTTCTTGCTCCTGGATTGCGCGCCCAACTTCTCCTTGCGATCCCATTGTTAACGTCATAATGCAGCATGCTTTTCAATCTTTCTGAAGCCTCGTCGCTTCCATCGAGGTATAAGCCGAATCCTCCATTCATGACTTCACCCCATCCGACGCCTCCTCCATTGTGTATTGAAACCCAGGTAGCTCCACGGAATGAATCTCCGATTACATTGTGGATGGACATGTCAGCTGTAAATCGGCTTCCGTCGTATATGTTGGATGTTTCTCGGTAAGGAGAATCCGTTCCACTGACATCGTGATGGTCCCTGCCTAGGATGACAGGTCCTATTTTTTTATCTCGGATCGCTTGATTAAATGCTTCTGCAATGGCAATTCTACCTTGTGCATCTGCGTATAGGATTCTAGCTTGTGATCCTACAACAAGGCGGTTGCTTTCTGCTTGAGAAATCCACTTGATATTGTCTTCCATCTGCTGTCGTATATCATCTGGACAGTTTTCTGCCAGGGTGATAAGAACATCGTGGGCGATGCGATCGGTTTCTTTTAGATCATCGGAATTGCCAGAAGCGCAGACCCATCTAAAAGGCCCGAAACCATAATCGAAGCACATGGGGCCTAGGATGTCCTGGACGTAGGAAGGATACTTAAACGTTTCTGTCTCTTCTCCTGATATGTCTGCACCAGCTCGATGGGCTTCTAGTAAAAATGCATTACCGTAATCGAAAAAATAGGTTCCTCGTGCATGGTGATTATTGATGGATGTTGCCTGTCTTCTCAGAGAGGCCTGAACTTTTTCCTTGAAGAGGGTCGGGTCATTTTTAAGGCAATTGTTGGATTCATCATAACTCATCCCAGCAGGGTAGTATCCTCCCGACCAAGGGTTGTGCAGTGAGGTCTGATCGCTTCCTATGTGCACATATATATTGTGATCGTAGAAAGATTCCCAGACATCAACGATGTTTCCTATATAGGCTAGAGATACGGTTTCTTTATTTATTTGCGCTTGACGCACCCGCTCAATTAATGCTTCATTGTCTTCTATGATTTCGTCCACCCAGCCTTGTTCGTGTCTTTTATGTGCTGCCTTGGGATTTACTTCAGCGCAGACGGTAATGCAGCCTACAATATTTCCTGCTTTAGGTTGTGCGCCACTCATTCCGCCCAGACCTGAAGTAAGAAATATCTTTCCGTGCGGGGTGTCTTCCTTGTCGAGGATATGGCGGAAGGCATTCATCAGTGTAATGGTAGTTCCGTGGACGATGCCTTGAGGGCCGATGTACATATAAGACCCTGCTGTCATCTGACCATATTGCGTAACGCCTAGAGCATTGTACTTTTCCCAGTCTTGTGGACTAGAATGATTAGGGATCATTAACCCATTAGTCACGACAACCCTCGGTGCGGATGGAGAAGATGGGAACAATCCCATAGGGTGGCCAGAATACATATGGAGTGTCTGCATTTCTGTCATCTGCGATAGATACTTCATGGTCAGTAAGTACTGTGCCCAATTCTGAAACACAGAACCATTTCCTCCATAGGTGATCAATTCGTCCGGATGCTGCGCCACTGAAGGATCGAGGTTGTTATGAATCATCAACATAATTGCAGCTGCAGCAGGACACCGTGCAGGATAGGCTTCTATGGGTCTTGCATATATGGCATAATCTGGCTTAAATCTATACATGTATATTCTCCCATATCTATGGAGCTCTTCGGCA
>CAZFJO010000147.1:0-9329 GCA_964518915.1 uncultured Saprospiraceae bacterium | reverse complement strand
TTGTTTTGGTTTGAAAATGTAGATCTCGCATCCAGTCCACTCTTTCAAGTACATGCTTGAAGTAATGTGGCAGATCGTGTGTCGTGATTGTATAATCATCTTCATCACAAGCGATAAAAAGAAACTTAGCCAGGGAAGTCTGTCCGGAACCTAAGATGCGATTAGCGATTGTCAGAATTTCTTCTGGTTGTTTCTCTCGGAATGGCATGTATCTTTCCTTGCCTATAGCTACGAGTAATGGATGAACACCGGCTGCATCTACAGCATTTAATTCTACGAGACCAGGAAATTCTTGACTGGCAAGTTCCTCGACAAGCTGATGGATAAGATATCCGAAACTACTGTCTTCTTGAGGAGGCCTGCCCACAACGGTGAAATGCCATAAAGGATCTTTTCTGTGGTATACGTTTTCCACTTTCATAACTGGAAAGTCATGTTGTAGGCTGTAATAGCCTAGATGATCTCCGAATGGTCCCTCAGGAAGTTTTCTTCCTTTTTCTATCACTCCGGTAATCACGAAGTCTGCATCAGTAGATAGAATATGCCCACCGTCATCTCGCATATATCTGAATCGTCGACCTCCGAGCATTCCTGCGAATGTGAGCTCGCTTATTCCTTCTGGCATCGGCATGATTGCAGAGAAGGCATGAGAAGGAAGTCCACCTACATAGATGGAACAGCGGAACGGTTCGTCGCTCCGGTTGTACATTTCATGATGCACGCCGATTCCTCTATGTATCTGATAGTGCATCCCGATTTCAGAATTTAGATTGTATTCATTTCCACTGAGTTGGACGCGATACATACCTACATTAGATTGCATGATGTTTTTCTCTCCTGGGGGTAAGGTGAGCACCTGAGGCAATGTAATAAATGCACCTCCATCCATGGGCCAGGATTTAACCTGTGGAAGCTGATCGATCGTTGTCTTTCCATAGAGAATAGGTTTGTTAAACCTTGCCTTCATCGGAAGTGCTGTGAGGGCAGTCATGGGGGCATCCATGTATGAAAAGGGAGACTTGAGAAAACGAGTAGGGTCAGCTTTTAAAGCAATGACTTTCTTGATTTTTTTAATGGTTTTTCTGAAGATGTATTCCGTTCTATCTACTGTCCCATATAGGTTGCTTAACCCTTGGAAGGGGCTTCCTTTTATTTTTTCATACAGGATAGCAGGACCCTTTTTGTCATAAATTCTGCGATGGATTTCTGCCACTTCAAGGTCAGGATCTACTTCTCGGGTAATCCTTATCAGTTGACCTGATTTTTCCAGATCATCCGCACATTTTCTCAGGCTTTTATACATCCTTCTGTGGCTTTTATATTCACAAGGTATAACACGGATGTCAGAAAATGGCTCATCCTATGGCTGGATAATATTTTTAATTTTTCTAAATAACTAGAATGTTTTTAGAATAAAATTCTGAGTTAACGATTTACGATGCCCAACTATTGTGTGATTTATTAAATTTTTAGTATATTTAATCGAATCTATAACTAAAACAGTATAATATGTTGAACGAAGAAGTCCGTAATATAATGAGCCTGGACCCCACTGTCGTTTCACCTGAAGATTCCATTCGAGATGTATCTAGTAAAATGGCGCAAGAAAAACTGCAACAGCTCCCAGTGGTAAAAGATGGTAAGCTTGTAGGTCTAGTGACCGTTTATGATCTTTGGAAAAATTCCATTACTTCTGAAAAAGACAATGTGAAAGTTTCCGAAATTATGAATCAAAATGTGCTGGTAATCGCTCCTAAGGATAAGGTAGGGACGGCAGCTGAATTATTCATTGATCGAAGATTTAAAACCCTGCCGGTTGTAAATCTTAGGAATGAATTGAAAGGTGTCATCACCTCATTTGATGTCATAAAGCATGTTTTTAAGAAAGAGTATCCTGTACCCATTTTGTATAAAGAAGTACTGGAAGCTTCTTGAGTTAAATAGAATTATTCTAGAAAGGATAAGAACTTTCTTATTGGTTGACATCCACTTCTTCAGTAAATGAAGGTGTAATTCTTTATGGTCAATATCATCAGTTTCAATTGATTATTATTGATGTTCCTATCGATTACTAGATCCTGCACCACATTGAGAAAATGGTTCTTTTGGGTGAGAAATTTCTATTTGCTACGACCTACCTTGCCTCTAAAGGATAAATTTCATGATGGTTAGAGGTATACTTTTTATATGTTTCTTAGGTTGGGTACATCTTGCACAAGCACAGCAATACGTTGATAGCTTAAAAATTGTTGTTGAATCTAACCAGCCAGAAGAAGAGATAAAAGAAGCAATCTTTCTCCTCGGAGAATACTATGTTCAGAAGAATCCAGAAAAAGCAGAATCCTATGCCGACAGCCTTACGGAATATTTTTCAGTACCTATAGATAGCGTAGAATGGATAAGACTCAATTATGTATATGCCCAGTCTAACCGATGGCAAGGGAATTATAAGACTGCCCTGGGCTTTTACAACGACACATATGATTATGCACGACGCAATCTAGATTCAATTAATGTGGCTAGAAGTGGTCGGCAGATCGGTTCTATTAATATGTTTCTGGGCAACAATACCCTTGCCCAATCCCATTTTCTAGAGGTTGCTAATATTTATGATGCCATCGGCAGTCCGCTCCAGAAAGCAAGTATACAGAGTTCTCTAGCTAGTTTCTACCTCAATTTAGAACAGAATGAGAAGGGGCTATCAAGGTATAAGAATGCGCTTTCACAGTACATAGCCATCAATGATAGTGCAGGCATGGCTAGTATTAATGCTAATCTCGGTCTGCTTTACTCTCAGATGGATAGCCTATCGAAAGCAGAAGTTCACTTAGATAAGTTTCAGCAATATGCTTCTGTTTTTCCTACAGACCGCGAACTGGGATTTTATCATGACTTTAAAGGGTTGCTGAGACAGAAGCAAGGAAGGCTTGATGAAGCATACGTTGAGCACAAAATAGCGCTTGATATAAGAGAAGGCCTCAGCAGTACCTACAACTTATGTGAGTCTAAACTGAATACGGGAAGGATATTAATCAAGCTATCTCGATACGAACAAGCCATCAATCATCTTCTAGATGTATTGTCTTATGATGAGCACGAATCCCTCAATCAAGAAAGTGCAGCTCACAATGCGCTGTCTGAGGCATATGAGAAAAAGGGAGATGTCCATAGTGCTTTGATTCACTTTAAGAAATATAAAGAAATCGGAGACTCTATTTTAAACAAGGAATCTGTCGAGATAATTGCTGAAAAAGATGCTAGGTATAAAAAACAAGAACAAGATGCTGCTATAGAATTGCTCAATAAAGAGAATGAAATCGCTGCCACTAGATTAAGCAAGTCAAGGCTGCTTATGTATGGAAGCCTATTCGGTTTGTGTCTGTTTTCACTACTGAGTTTTTTCATCTATAAGTTGTACGCCAACATTAAGTCTAAAAATTCTATCATCGCTAAAGCCCTGGATGATAAAAACCTGCTGTTAAAAGAAATTCATCACCGAGTTAAAAATAACCTTCAGATTATATCAAGCCTTCTTAATCTACAATCTAGATTCATCAAGGATGACAGCGCGATAGAAGCCATAAAAGATGGGAGAAATCGGGTTCAATCGATGGCCTTGCTGCATCAGAACTTGTATAAAGAAGAAAACTTAACAGGAGTAAGAATTCAAGAATACTTCACCAACCTTATAGAAGGAATCTTCGATTCGTACAATCTCTCTGAAGATAATATAGCACTAGACTTAGATATAGAAGACGTCAACCTTGATATCGATACGGTCATTCCCATCGGATTGATAACGAATGAATTGATTTCTAATTCGTTGAAGTATGCCTTCAATGAAACGGTCATTAATCCTACCATAACTGTCAGCCTGACCCAGGATCTTGAAAACATCTACCTTAATATTTCAGACAATGGAATCGGTATGGAAGAAGAAGTAGCAGGTAATGGAAATTACAATTCATTTGGACAGCGGATGGTCCATGCCTTCGTACAGAAATTAGAAGCTGCCATTGACTTCAATCTAACTCAAGGAACACATGTAGAAATTTCAATTCCGAAACTCGGAAACGTAGCATAAAAAAGGAATTAACATTAAGCATTTATACTATTCAAGAATTACTTATCCTTGACCCTTTCTGTTCATTTCTAGGACTGCGTTTTCTATCCCTCTCGGAGAAAGGGGATACATATCGATCATCTGCCTGATGACATTAGTAGTGAACGTGTGGTTCCAGTATTTCGGATGGTCAGGGTTGAGCCAGGAAATTCTAGAAAATTTATCTGTCAATCTGCGATAAGTGTTCAGGCTTGTTTTATCTAGTTCATACGGAGCCATGGCTGCATCTCCGATAATAAAAATCCGATACATGGGATCCTTAGCGAGCAGGCGATCGATCATATACGGTTGAGATCTTCTGTCGTCGCTCCATACTCGATCATAGATTGTATTGTGAAAATAATAGGTCTCCATGTCGTGAGAGAATCGTGTTCTCATTTTCATAAATAATTCTCTGACAACATGTATGTAAGGATGCATAGAGTAGCCACCATTATCTATTAATAGAATGACTTGCAGCTTTTCTTCTATTTTATTTTTTAATTCAGGTATAAATAAGCCACCTCGCTTGAGTCCTATTTTAATGGTTTCTTCTACATCTAAAAAAGGTTGAGCACTTTCTTCGGAGATGCCTTTAAGGCTGGCAAGTGCAGCATCCACGTTGTCGTCATTGATGATGGAATCCATGTCTACTGGGAAGTACATAGGATCTCCCATAACCCTTCTTGCCATCTTTCCACCACCAGAGCCACCGATCCGCAACCCATCTTTAGCAGCGCCTCCATGACCGAATGGAGATGTTCCTCCTGTACCTATCCAGTGGCTTCCTCCTTCGTGTCGAGACTTCTGTTGGTCTCGTATTTTTTCAAGCCTTTCTAGCAATTCCTCCATGCTCAGATCGGAATAGTCTAGCATCTTATCCAGCTGACGGATACGATTAGGGTCTTGATTTTCAGCACCGCCATCTTCTTGATCCTCGAGGTCTGGATTGTCTTTATCCCATACATTTCTTCCGTCCATGATGGTCTTGATGTCATAAGAGGTTGTATGTACTTCATCTAGGAATCTCGTAAGCAATTCATCTTCTGTCCATTCTAGATCATCGTGTCGATCTAGAAAATCAGTGCGCCATTTTTTAAAGGTCTCAGATCTCAATACAGCATCCTCCAGTTGCTCGTCATTTTTAATGTCGATATGGAGAAAATATTGGTAGTATACGCGGGTATATGGACCTACATCTTGAGGATCTTTTACCACAATAGATTTCAATACAGAATATAAATCACCCATTGTTCTTACAAGACCACGCTCCATAGACTTCATAAGAAGTAAGAGTGTTCTTACATCTCCAGCCAGACCAGCGTCCTTGAGTGCATGTGGAAGTGAATCAAACATCTTTTAATTCGTTGTGGATCTTCTAGAATAATCTGTTCCACTTCCTAAGATTTTTTGCTGTATTTTTTCAAGGTCACTCTGGGTTTTAATCAGTGCTCCTAGTCCATCGAGTTCTTGGATTTTAACGATGCTTTCTTCAGAAGAGAACGCCTGCATGTATTTAAGCCAGTTGAGTAATTCCCTGGTCGTAGGTGATCTATCGAGACCTAACTTGCGCAATTGATAGAAAATATTAATACCGGCATCTACCACCTTATCATCCATTTTAGGATGGTGTGCATATATAATTTTTCTCATTGTTTCTGCCGGTGGAAAATGTATGTAGTGATAGATACACCTTCCCTTAAAGGCTGTAGGTAATTCTTGTTCTCGATTAGAAGTGATGACAATAGCAGGCATGTTTTTTTCTGAAACTTCTACCTCTTCTCCAGATTCTGGTAAGATGAATTTTCTGTGACTGAGTGCATAAAGAAGGTCGTTAGGAAATTCTCTAGGTGCTTTATCGATTTCATCGATGAGTAGAACAGAATGTGGAGATTGAAAAGCTTGGACGGCAGGACCTTTTACGACATAGTCGCTTAGAGATTCTGTATTTCTACCTCCAGTCGACAGCTTTTTCTCTAGACCTTTTTCTTCTCGTTGTGCATTGAGGATTTCTATCTGAGAATCTCTTAGGTATTTGACATGATCGAACCTGGCCACAAAATGATCTACATTGCTTTTAGATCCTACTGGATAGGTATACATATCTATATTGTTATCCCGCGCATATTGAATAGGAAGTTCTGTCTTTCCGGTCCCCGGTTCTCCTTCTATAAGTAGTGGCATTCCGAGCACCCGAGCCATATGAAAGGCTTGAGCAAGATCTGTATCGCATACGTAAGTAGAACATCCTTCCCAGTAAGTTGTATAAGCCATGTTTAAAATTTATAAGTGGAAAGATAGTGAAGGGATCCTAAAATCTATGGTTAATTCTTATGCAACTCATATATGATGGTTGTTGTACAGGTTTTTTCGGTTACAGGATCTATTGAGATCAATATTGTGGTTGAATATATCCAGGCATAAAAATTTTAATAGCTAGAATAAAGTCATATTACGTTCTTCTGATATATATTTGCGTAAGCGTAACTATAGTTATTCTTGTTATGCTGTATCCCATTCCCTTTAATATATCAACTCTTATGAAACAGTACCACGACCTATTACAACATATTCTCGATACAGGAACTGCTAAAGAAGACCGTACTGGTACAGGTACGCTTTCTTGCTTCGGGTACCAGATGCGTTTCAACTTGAGTGACGGTTTCCCTGTTCTTACCACTAAAAAGCTCCATCTTAAATCTATCATACATGAGTTGTTGTGGTTCCTCAATGGAGATACGAATGTTAAGTATCTGCAAGAAAATGGTGTGAGAATCTGGAACGAATGGGCGGATGAAAACGGCGACTTAGGACCGGTTTATGGCAAGCAATGGAGAAGATGGCAATCGCCAGATGGTAAAATAGTAGACCAGATTGATCGCGCAGTCAACCTGATAAAAAACAATCCTGACTCTAGAAGAATAATTGTCAATGCATGGAATGTAGGAGAATTAGATGAGATGGCACTGACGCCTTGTCACTGTCTCTTTCAGTTTTATGTAGCCGATGGAAAATTATCCTGTCTATTGTATCAGCGTTCTGCGGATACCTTTCTAGGGGTTCCATTTAATATCGCGTCCTATGCCTTGCTCACCATGATGATGGCTCAGATCACAGGACTTGAGGCAGGAGAATTTATCCACTCATTCGGTGATGTGCATCTATATAACAACCATCTAGAACAAGCACGTCTACAATTGACTAGAACTCCCCGAGCCTTGCCTCAGATGGAGATCAATCCAGATGTGAAATCGATTTATGATTTTAAGTTTGAAGACTTCACCCTAGTCGGGTATGACCCGATGCCTCACATTAAAGCAGCTGTATCTATATGAAGCATGTATGGTATTTAATATTGATAGTAGGGGCGATTGCATGTAAAGATGTGACGCCAGAGGAAGTGACTGTAGAAGAATCTACACCGGTAGAAAGCACAGAGATCTTTCAGATATATATGGTAACGGTTGACAATTTAAGGTTGCGCGTGGATCAAGATAAGGGGTCAGAAGTAACAGATAAACTTAAAGAATCAAGCTTGATGTATGGTGCAGGTGATGAATCTTTAAAGCAAGAAACCATCACCTTGAGGGGGAAGGAATGGACGCAGCCTTATCGGCATATATGGAACAAAGATAAAAGCATAGAAGGGTGGTCATATGGAGGAGGATTACTTAAGATTTACCAATCGGGAGAAGCGGCTCCATTTACAGAAAGGTTCGAGACGATACCTCCTTCTTTATCAAGCATTGACTTAAAACGAGAAGATGCACCCATGCGGGTAATTCAGGTAGTAGACTTGTTTTTAAGTTCTGATCCTCAGTGGAACAGTGCCCTTTACCTCATGGCTAGGAATTATTTTAAGATGATCCCTTCTAATTATGAAGTTGCGTTGCCTCAAGATTGGGACATGGCCGATTTTATGGAAATTACAAAGGGGACCTTTAATTATGACAAATATGTGTTTTCTAAGGACTTAAAGCGCCGCGGATTCAATATTGCAAGCAGTGAAGGTATGTTGTACGCAGAACCTAACCTTTCTCTATTGAACAATCGTTTCAAGAATAAGGTCAATCCTGACATAAATAAGTTTCTCACGATAGAGACGATGTATTCTGGAAAGCAGATTTTAGATGACGCAACCATTGTTATTCCACTCGAAAACTTGGTAGATGTATGTGTTGCGTATGATTCTTTTCAGAAAAAAGGCAGCACACTCATTGATGTTAACCAGGATGTTCCTTATGATATGCTGATGGGCTTGTTGCAGAACGGAGTAGACAATGATCCAGTAATAGATCAAGATGGAAAGGTTTCTCAGCGTTTTTCTGAAGCATGGAACTATGCGGCAGAAAAATACCCTGATTCTAGGATCGGCGAGATGGCTCGCATCTGGTTGGCTGAAAAAACGCAGTCTTAGGTTTTAAGTCTTTTATTTTAGTAAGTGCGTAGTTATAATGTTCTCAGGTTTATAGAATTTCATTTTCTATTTAGAAGAATCATCCGTTGTGAATTACCTGTTACTGTTTCAGAAAAGTATGTAATTATCAAGAGCAATTAATGTGACCTCTCTGAGGTCATCTATGAGAGCTGTTGGTTTTTTTAAAGTAATGAGATCTCTCTGAGATCTTTAAAAAGGGTAGAAAGCATGTATGCTGGATTGAGGGTCATGTTTGTCATCTGAGAAAGTGTGTGCTAATACTGGATATCATTAAAACAATTATTCATAAGATTGCTGGAGGTGGATATTGACCTCAGCAAGGTCACATTATGGAATTGCAGAATAAATCACTTTATCGCAACAGGAAGCTGCAGGAATACAATACATTCTGTATTCTTTCTCAATTAAAACGACGAGAATTCACCGATTCGAAATAGGTAGTGTAATCAACTGTTTTCGGATTCTGGATGACGAATAATTTTCCACTTCCTTCTATGTTAATATCGGTATCGTCTGAAACAATGAAATCATCGATGGAGATCTCATGACCGTTTACCTGCATGACGCCTTCAAGAACATATATAGATGTTTTAGTATCATTGTCAGCCATTACTTGAGCTTGTCCATTAAGATCCCATTTTTCAATCGAAACCCGAGAATCAAGTTCCATGATTCCTTTTTCTCCAGCGTATGTAGTTTTCGTTAAACTTCCTTCTGAGACAGTAGTGAATGCCGATTCTGGATAATCGGTATAGCTGGCCTCTTTAGAAAGAGACTGAGAAAGATTAG
>CAZFJO010000146.1:0-9364 GCA_964518915.1 uncultured Saprospiraceae bacterium | reverse complement strand
AAAAAGCTTTCAGCGATGGTCAGCAGACGCTAGATTATCAGCAATCACAGAATCTCATCACGAAAATGGGCGAACTGAGAGCGATACTATAAGCTGCCGCTTAAACTATAAAGTGTTATTGATTGTGGCGTTGCGCTATATAAAATTCTTAGTATGCTGCAATGCATGACCATATAAAAATCATCCTCCGGAGAGGCTATGAGGAAAATAATTAAGGAGAAGCAATAATCAAATATTGCTTCTCCTTTTTCTTTATAAAATTGATTCAGGGTTTACCCTTGAATCACTCAGGGTAAATATCCATTTTAAAAAATAGTGCATTTCAGATAATTCATATTACAATTAGTTATCATTTATTTGTGTTATATAAAGAGGAAATGACCTGTGTTTTTTCCTCGGTTCGACCCCAAGATTTTATATGAATGAACCCTGTTTAACATAAGATTTTCACTATCCAGAACCGTTTCTATACGAGGGTTATCTCATTGAGGTAACCCTCTTTTTTGTTTTTACACAGACATCTTGAGAACAAGTTGTACCCTTTGTATATTTACATTATATACATTTACGTTAAATAAGAACAAAAATAGATTATGAGGTATATATCAATGTTAATGGCCATTTTATGTCTTTCTGCTTGCAGTACCAAGACACAAGTAAAATCGGAGGTTGTAGAAAAAGAAGCTGAAGAGAAAAAGCTTGATGATTTGGAGAAATCGGTTTTTGCCAGTGGATGTTTCTGGTGTGTAGAGGCCGTTTTTGAATCCGTAGAAGGCGTCAGTGAAGCCATCAGTGGATATGCTGGTGGAAATGCTAGCGATGCTAATTATCCTGCTGTATCTGCTGGAAGAACCGACCATGCTGAGGCAGTTGAGGTTTACTACAACCCTGAGATCATCGATTATAAAACCTTACTTGTGGTATTTTTTGCAAGCCAGGATCCTACTACATTAAATCGTCAAGGTCCAGATAGAGGTACGCAATATAGATCTGCCATCTTCTATAAAAACGATATAGAAAAAGAACTTGCCGAAAAATATATAGCACAGCTTACAGCCGATAAAGTTTTCTCAGGTCCGATTACGACTACGCTAGAAGAATTAACTACCTTCTACCCTGCTGAAGACTACCACCAAGATTTCGAAAAGAGAAATCCTAATCAAGGGTATGTTAAGGCTGTTTCTGTTCCTAGATTAAAAAGGTTCCAGAAGAAACACCCAGAATTACTTAAAAAGGAACACTGATAGGCAATATGAATTTAGCATTCATAAAAGAAAAATTCTCACTCATAGAGGATTACTGGTCTCCTAAAATTATAGGAGAAATGAATGGCCAGCTGGTTAAAATAGCCAAGGTCAAAGGTGATTTTATCTGGCACGATCATGCGCAAGAAGACGAACTATTCTATATCGTAAAAGGTGAACTAACCCTTTCATTCAGAGATAAAGTAGAAACTTTAAAAGAAGGAGATCTCCGTATCATCCCTAGAAGCGTAGAACACAAGCCGAGTGCTGAAGAGGAAGTATGGTTGATGATGATAGAACCAGCTTCCACCGTTAATACAGGACAAGCAGAATCGGAATTAACCGTGAATACGCTAGATAGAATTTAGATCTGTTGGGGTGAAGTGGTTCTAAATCGCAAACTCTATATATCTTTATACTGGTGTAAGAAATCATATTAAATATTTTCTTAATATGTTTCCTAATCATTCTTGCCTTAACCTAATATAAATATGAAGATCGGAATAATAAGAGAAGAAAAGAATCCACCAGATAGTCGAGTACCACTGACTCCTACACAAGTGGCAGAGTTGCGCAAGAATGGATGGGACATCGTGGTTCAACCCTCATCAGGTCGGTGTTACGCAGACGAAGAATACGATAGACTAGGGATTCCTATGGAAGAAAACTTGATGGACAGAGATTTACTTCTAGGTGTGAAAGAAGTCCCTCCTTCCCTATTTATCCCCCATAAAACTTATTTTATTTTCTCTCATACCATCAAAGAGCAACCTTATAATAAACCACTCATCAGACAGGTTTTAGAAAAAAAGGTGACGCTTATTGACTATGAAGTGCTTACTGATAATCAAGGTGCTAGGGTCATTGCTTTCGGAAAGTACGCAGGGATGGTAGGCGCTCATAATGCCCTTTGGACCTACGGGCAGAAAACAGGAAGCTTTCAACTGCCTCGCATGCATACATTGACAGATTACGCTGCGGCAACCGAGGTGTACAAGAAGACGACTTTCAATCCATTAAAAATTGTGCTTACAGGTACAGGAAGAGTAGCTACTGGATCTGCACAAGTTCTCGATGACATGGGTATTGAAAAAGTAAGGCCCATTGATTTCGTAACTAAAGATTACAATCATCCGGTTTATACTCAGCTCAATAGCTTTTACTACGCTAAGCGAAAAGATGGTTCTGTCTTCGATGATGTACAAGACTTTTATACGCGCCCTGAAAAGTATGATTCTGATTTCGATCATTTCATATCTGTTGCTGACATTATGATCAATGGTATTTACTGGGACACGCAAGCGCCCGCATTCTTCACGACAGATCAGATGAAACGAAGAGACTTCAACATCCAGGTCATCAGTGATGTGACTTGTGATATTGCTCCCGAGTCTTCTATTCCATCTACGCTTAAAGCATCTACGATTGCTGATCCAGTCTTCGGTTATGATCCCATGAGCGAGAGAGAAGTTCCAGCGTTTTCGCAAGGATGTATTGATATGATGACCATCGATAACCTACCTAACGAGTTGCCACGAGATGCGTCACAGGCTTTCGGGCAGATGTTTATTGATCATGTTCTGCCAGAACTATTGAGGCCTGAAAGTAAGATGATTGAAAAAGCAACCATTGCGTTAGAAGGGGATCTAGGTCCTCACTTTCAATATTTAAAGGATTATGCAAGTATTTAACATATGATCGCTCTAGGGCAAATGGATTGCTCCCCACAGACTCAAGAAAGTCGACTCGAAAGGCATCTTATTATGATTGAAGAGGCTCATAAGAGAGGTTCCGAAGGAATCTTTTTTCCTGAACTCTCCCTTACTGGTTATGTAACCTCAGATGTAACAAAAGTAGCCATGAATGCGGATGATCCTCGAATTATAAGGCTTCAGAAATTATCTAATCAATATGGCATTACCATCGGTGGAGGACTTCCACTCGTCCATAAGAAAGGCATCACCATTTCTATGGTTATTCTTAAGCCCAAGGAACAACCTACCTTTCATCATAAAAACCAACTTCATTCCGACGAACAACCTTACTTCACGCCGGGGCCTCAACCCGACATCATCCCTTTTCACGGAGAAAAAATGGGAATAGGAATATGTTATGAAAGCACACAAGAATCTCATTTCAAGTATTTAGTAGAGAAAGGGATGACACTTTTTATAGCCAGTTCTGCTAAGACCAAAACCGGAATGCGAGATGCAATCGCAACCTATAAAACTCTAGCGAAAAAATATAGTACACCTATCCTCGCTGTCAACAGCATCGGTCTTCAAGACGGTTTCATGGGAAGCGGAATGTCCTGTATGATCGACAAGTCAGGCAGATCAATATCTCCAGTAAAAGGGAACAAGGCTTGCATGATGGCTGTAGACCTGGAAAAGGAGTCCATTGTTTCTTAGTGAGTTTGCTTTGGATTCAGAACTCCTCTATTCGACCCTGAGCTTTTTATTTCTGTAAAAAATCTTCGTTGGTTTTAGAGTGATTTTTTATGGGAGTATCTATCTTGTAACAATCACACTTCTTTACATATGTTGACGTCTATTAAAAGGTGGTTAGATAAGCCATTTCCGTATCTTGAAGATTTTAAATTGAGACTTGCCCTCTCCTTCCTGATCGGACTGGTATGCTTTCTTACGTTAGTTATTTTTAGACCATTTGGATTGCACGCTGTAAAGAGCGTTAACTTCATAGCAGGATTCGGCGCAATTTCATTTCTGATCCTGATATCTCATCTATTTTTAATTCCGGTAATTAAAAAAAAATGGTTTGATCCTAACCACTGGAACATTGCTCGGCAATGCCTTCTTATTACTAGTATCCTCTTATTTACGGGTATATCTAACTATGTATATAATTCTACTATAGGTTACAATATGTCATATCAGTTTAGTTTCGCAACCATGATGCTGATGACAGTCGCAGTAGGCGTATTGCCTACATTGATTATGGTCTATGCTTATGAAGTATCTGCTCGAAATAGAAATCTTACCGCCTCACGTTTACTTCCTATACCCGCCCATGACATTCCACCATCTTCTATAAAGATTCAATCAGAAAGCCTAAAAGAAGGAACACTGGAAATGGAAGCCAGTCATCTGTACTATGCTACTTCTAGCAACAATTACACAGAAATTGTTTACAACGAAAAAGAAGAAATAAAACAAAAACTACTGCGTCTAAAACTCAAAAATCTGGAGCATCAACTCAGTGATAATGAATCTTTTCTGCGGTGTCACAAGTCCTACATCGTTAATAAAACCAAGATTAAAGGATATCATGGCAATGCAAGGTCCATGGTACTGTACCTAGAAGGAATAGACTTACCGATTCCTATTTCTAGGAGTTTCGACAGGTCTAAACTTGATTGATACCCTTCCCATTCGCAACAATACCCTTCCCACAGCCCACATTATACCATCGGAGAACTTACATCAGCTTTTCGCACTATATTATTGCAATATCATTTTATCACAACGTAAAATCTTTTAATTATGGTAACGCCAACAGTCAATATCATTGCAATCATCGTCGCAGGATTGATCCCTAGTGTCATAGGAGCTATTTATTATGGCCCACTATTCGGAAAAGCATGGAGGGAGTCTCTCGGAAAAACAGAAGAAGAACTGGCCCCAAGCAATCCAGCTTTAGCCTATGGAGGCTCTATGCTTCTGTCTATGTTATTATCTCTCACACTTCACTTCGTGATAAGCTTCGTGCATAAGGATGTTAATGAAGCTGGAGAATTATTTATCAACAGCCATTTTACATTCGGACACGGAGCATTGCATGGAGCCATGATGGGACTTACCATCATTATGCCGATTATAGTATCCTTAGGAATATTTCATAAGTTAAGTTGGAAAACGAATCTATTAAACAGTGTATTCTGGGTTATATGTCTTGCCATTATGGGAGGAATTCTAGATGTATGGCAGTAGAGTAATTCATTAAAATAAAAGAAGGACATGGTATGTGCAACCATGTCCTTCTTTTATTTTTTATCTAGGTGGACAGAACAACCGATACTCATCTACAGCATAGCCTGCCCATACACCTAATCCTCCTTCTATATTCGTTGCAATCCTAGTGTAGGAAGAAAAAGGGCCCGCACTATTGGCACTGAATTCTAGCGTGTTCCAAAAATCAAAAACGCTTTCCTCAATCGTGGTCCATCGTACAACAATACTGTCACCACGGGTATATAAACCAAATGATTCAGGGTCTATCTCCGCTCCGCGGGGTTCACCTTTAGTCAGAGGAAACTCGAATTCCTGACCGTTAAAAAAAATATCGTTGGTAACAGAAGCGAAGGGAGATACTATCGGTTGATCTACGGCACCGGTAAAATATCTATAATAGTTGGCCTCAGGAGGATCATCTATGGTGACCCACAATCTCGCAAGAGAATCAGAAGGCTCTCCCGGAGGATCATCCCATCTAAAATCAGACAATCCTACATAAGAAGGAATAGTAGTCTCCGCTCGCAGAATAGTTTCTGCTGACCTTACTTCCAACTTGTACGACCTTCCTATTTCTCTAGTCACTTGACCCAATACATCCACATACGCACATGCATTAATCTGTACGCTGTCTGGGTTAAATCCTAACAATTCTGCAGCAGCATCTCTTATCTCAGTAGGAAGATCTTCTAAGCACAATTCACTAAGGATAATTTTCTGCAAGCCATCGTCTACAGTTACCAGTGCATCATTGACGAAAAGTTCTTCCAGTCTTTCCAGACTGAGTGTTCCTGAAAATGGAACACTCCGAGTAAGTATAACATAAGCTGGTCCAGCACTAGGCCCTGCTTCTACCCTACCTTCTACCACCAGAAGTTGTTCTTCTTCTATGGTCTCTGGTATAAAAGGTTCCGCACAACCCAAACCGAAAATTACGATTACACTAAACCAATATCTCATAAAATCTTACTTTAAGATTTCAGCCATTTTTAACAGTTGAGAAGATGGCAATCTAGTCTTGTAATCTGGATTGATATAATGCATAACAACCTTACCATCGCCATCTAGAAAAAATATTGACGGTACAGGTAACAATGATTTTTTCTGTCCCACATTTACATCAACTTGGAAATTCTCCTTCTTTTTCTTTCTCCGCTTCCGCTCAAATGCAATTCCTAAATCTTGCGCGAAAACATTTTCTGCATCAGAAAAAACATCATAACCGACTTTGTTTTTAGTCACTGTTCCTTCTATCTTATCAAATGCATCCGGGCTTATTGCTGCCAGCTTGTATCCAAGCGCATTCAAGTCTTCTTTAATGTCTTCTAATTCGATAAGTTGCATGTTACAATAAGGACACCACCCTCCTCTATAAAAAACGAGGATCGAGGGACTTCCTGAAGCCCATTCTTTTAGGTTTACTTGGCTACCATCTTGCATTTTAAGTGTTGCATCTGGAATATCGCTTCCGATTTTAATCGGACATATATCTTGAGCACTCCCTGGAGCTACTTGTGCAATCGCAGGAGAACTAAAACCTAAAAATAAGGTACATAGGGTAATTAATAATTGTTTCATTTTATTTCCATTTAAAATTATAAGTGATTGATGGTATAATAGGAAAGATAGTAATTTTCTCACCTTCTATGGTCGTTGTACCGACGCTTAGATCGGTCTCGACATCATAATTGATAAAGAAAGGGTTCTTCCTATTATATATATTGTAAACTGAAAATGTCCAGCTACTTTTCCATGATTTAGTCGATTTCGGATTAGGTGTCCAGGTAAGGGAAAGATCCAATCGGTGATACGCATCCAACCGCTCTGAATTTCGGGGACCATAAAACAAATTTAAATTTTGCTCTATGAAAAAGAAGCCTCTTACCGGTGTAAAATAGTTTCCACTTCCATAAACTAAAGCGCCTCCTAATTCTAACTTTTCAGACAACTGGTAATTGCCTACAATAGATAGATCATGGGTACGATCATACACAGCTGGAAATCGTCGACCATCCTCTATATCAGGGAACAATCTATCTGACCTAGATAAGGTGTATCCCACCCATCCGTTAAGTCTACCTGTAGATTTCTTAAAGAACAACTCAATCCCATAGGCTCTCCCAGTTCCGAAGACGAAGCTACGCTCGACTTCTTGAGTCAAGTCATCGACATAATCGTCTGCATAATCTATCTGATTCTCAAGGTCCTTGTAATATACTTCTACAGATGTTTCATAGTGATCATCTTTAAAATTCCTGAAGTAACCTAATGAGAACTGGGTGCTCTGCTGAGGTTGTACAAGTTCCGAACTTGGGACCCATATATCCGTAGGCAATGTACTGGCAGAATTGCTTACCAGATGTACGTATTGATTGGTCCTTACGACTCCAGCTTTAACCGAAGCGTTTTCGTCCAATGTATATTTTATTCCTAATCGAGGTTCAAGCCCTGTATAGGTTACAACGGGTTCTCCTGACGTATATTCCCTCTGATCCCGCTCAGAAAAGTAGGGCCCTACTTGGGTAAACAAGGTTGCCCGCAAGCCTGCATGTAACTTTAATCTATCCGATATTGTAAAATCATCTAGCAAGTACAAGGCAGCTTCATGGCCGAACTTAGGAAGAAAATCTGTATTAAACTCTACTTCTCCATTGGACGCAGAAGCTATATTAGGTGTAAAGGTATGGTAGGTATAATTTCCTCCAAATTTCACACTGTGTCTTGTAGAAGCATAATAATCGAAATCGGCTTTTAGATTCCAATCTTTAACCCCACTGAAAATATTGAAAACAAAATTGTCCTGTCCCCCATCGAATTCAAAGTCATACTCATTGTAAATGCCCGATAAGTTGAAAAACAACTTATCGCTGAATAGGTGATTCCATCTCAAGGTTGCTGTATTGTTGCCATACGGTAGATCGAAGAAAAAATCTCTTTTTGGAAATCTAAACCTAAGTACATCTCTACCGAAATATCCACTAAAGTATAATCGATCCTTGTCACTTATTCTATAATTCAGCTTGGCATTTAGGTCGTAGAAGTAGTAATTCGTTCCTTCGAAATCAGAACCGTTGAGCGCAGGTTGCGCAAGATCTCCTACGTAAGTACGTCTACCTGAAATGATAAAACTACTCTTATCCTTAACCAATGGGCCTTCTAAAGTAAGCCGCGAAGAGACCAGTCCTATTCCACCTTGCGCGCTGAAATGCTGATCGTTGCCTTCCTTCATCTGGATATCTAGTACACTTGACAACCGACCTCCGTAATTAGCGGGCATAGCCCCTTTTATTAAGGTTGTGTTCTTAATAGCGTCAGCATTAAAGACAGAAAAGAAACCCAGCAAATGTCCAGAATTATAAACCACTGCTTCATCTAGAAGGACTAGGTTCTGATCTGGTCCACCTCCGCGCACATAGAAACCTGAAGTTCCTTCACCAGCAGACAAGACTCCAGGTAATAGCTGTATGGCTTTTAGAATATCAACTTCTCCGAAGATGGCTGGCAACTTTTTAATTTTATCAACTGGCAACTTAACCGTTCCCATCTGTGTACCTTCTACATTAGCCTCTCGCTCTTCTTTCTCTGCCGAAACGACAACTTCATCAATGGTGACTCCAGCAGACATCTTAATGTTCAATTTGACATTGTCTGAAAGGTCGATTTCGAAGAATTGATTTTGAAACCCTAGATAGCTGCAAGTAATAGAATGTGTTCCTTCAGGAAGAGAAATGGAATAAAAGCCATATACATTGGTTGAAATACCTGTCCCCTTGTCATCTGTTAAAAACACATTGGCTCCGATGAGCGTCTCACCAGAAGAAGCATCGGTTACATATCCACTTATAGTATGGTTCTGTGCCATAGATATGACACCACAGTAAAACACAAGAAAAATGGACACATACAATCTAGGCATAACCCACAGGCGATATCGTAAATAATTTATTCATAATTTCAAAGCCACTATAATATCCTAAAATCGATTCATAGAAACTTCTTCATAAGGCAACGCGCTACACACATATTACTAATTTATAGTATTTTACATATATACATAAATTGCAATGTAACACAGTTCATACGAATAATAATTTCGAGTGCAAAGGTATAAAGTCACATCTGAAAATTCATTATTCCATGTAGAATTAA
>CAZFJO010000145.1:0-9461 GCA_964518915.1 uncultured Saprospiraceae bacterium | reverse complement strand
GGTGTGGAAGGAGTCGCTGGCGAAGCGAATGAGAAAATAGTTACCGCCGCAAGGCATAACATATCCACAGACTCGTAATCAGAAGTAATCGATTTATAGTTTTATGAATGATGAAGGGATCATGGTTATTCCGTAACGGTCGTAACCATGCATCGATTATTGTGAAGGAAGGCCTCCGAATTACTTTAGAAAAGAAAACATTTTTTAGTATCCTAGACACCTAGGAGGAAAATAGTAGATCTCTATTTTCTTAACTTTCTGATCTCAATACAGCTAGTGGAGACTCACGGATAACGTCCCGACTATTGAGGAATCCGATCAAGACCGTCAAGCCGACTACCAGAAAGAAAACAATGGATATAGGCAACCAATGAATTCTGAATGATATTTCGAATACATACTTCGTAAGAAGAAAACTTCCTATTAAGGAAAGCACAATTCCAGTTAATGAGGATAGTGCTCCGATAAGAAAATACTCTACGAAATTAATCTTGAGAATCTGATTTTTAACCGCACCGATTGTTCTTAATAAAACCGTTTCTCTGATCCGCTGAAACTTACTTAAGAATAGAGAGGAAAGTAGAACAATGATGCCGATAAGAATGCTGAAACCAGCCATAAACTGAATCACATAACTTACCTTCTTAAGGATATTATTGAGGGTGACAAGAATAGACCCTAGGTCGATTACAGAAACATTAGGAAACAGTTTAACCACCCTATTTCTATAGGCGGCAGTTGTCTCCTTGCTTGGAGACTTAGTTACTAAAATCCGAAACTGTGGAGCATCTTCTAGTACACCTTCAGGAAACAGGATAAAAAACCTGCTTTCCATCTTACGGAATTCAAGTTTTCTGAGACTGCCTATGTACGTTTTTATAACTGCTCCCTGGACATTCCAGACCAGTTCGTCTCCGACATCAACATTTAAACCTCTAGCATATCTCTCACCGAGGCTTATGAAAATGGAGTCTCCTCCATCATAAATTCCAGTATAAGTACCCTTTACCAGTTCTTCATCTTCTTTCATTTCAGCTTGATAACTGACACGTGCTTCTCTGTTGATGGCCCATCTAGAAGCTTTTCTTGATGTATCCGCCAGCCATTCTTTTTTTGTTTTACCTTGCCAAGCAATCAGATCCATGGTGACCACTGGAACATGTTGTAACACAGGTAAGTCGTGTTCTTCTGTTATCGATTCCAGTGAATCTTTCTGATGATTTTCTATGCCATAGAGAATCATGTTAGGTTGATTTCCGGCGCCCATCTCCGATACATTCTCGAGGATTAAGCCTTGCATAACGAATATGGTTGTTAAAATAGCTGTACCCAGTCCGATAGAAACGATCAGGGTTCCGGTCTGATTGTTAGGACGGTAGAGGTTAGATAATCCCTGGCGAACTACGTATGGAGCTGCCCTAGGAAAGAATTTTCTTACTGCCCAGGTTATGGTTTTAGCCACACCATAGAGTATGCCGAACGCCACCAAAAGCGCAATCGTAAATACACCTGCATCTAGAACATATCCCAGAAGCCTCAATAAGAAAAGGAATATAGCCAGTACAACTAGAAAGTATACCAGCCATTGCGCCCAGTCTTTTGCAGAAGATGTATTATCAACCTTCCTGAGCGTCCTAAGAGGACTGACCTTCCTGATAGAGATAAGCGGCACCAGGGCAAACAAACTTGTCAGAACCAAGCCAATTACAATACCTTCTGTTATGGCCGGCCATGATATGTCCATGTCTACTTCGTATGGCAAGAAATCTTTTAATACAGAAGGTAAGGCTACTTGTATAGCACTTCCTAAAAAGGCGCCTACAACAACAGCGATTAAACCAAGGACAAAAATCTGAATAAAATAGATCATAAATGCCGAAGTACTATCCATGCCTAGACATCTGAAAATAGCAATCGATGATACCTTGTTCTTAACATAGACGAGAACACTACTTGCCACTCCGATACAAGCGAGCAATAAAGAAATAAGTGCGATAAGGTTTAGGAAATTGTTCAACGAAGAAAATGCTTCTTCTAAGTTTTCTTTCTGTTCTTCTACCGTTCGGATCCGCATAGACTCGTTTCGGAACGGGCGGTTATTCTCATCTTCCCATTCGTCAGCATCAAGGTTAGAAGGCAGCTTATAGTAATAAGCATACTCCATGAAACTGCCAGGCTGAATTAAAGCTGTAAGATCGAGGGCATCGTATGGAATATACACCGTAGGTGCAAAAGTGGTCCCGAGGCCCGCTCCACCAAATGTGCTTTTCAGTCTGCCTCCTATCAGGAACATTTTCTTTCCCAGTTTTATGCTGTCTCCTGTTTCTAGGCCATATTGAAGCATCATTCCGTCGTCCACCAGCGCATATCCTTCAGATTGAAATAAACGCACAGCTTCTAGAGGTTCTGTTAAGAGGGTACCGTAAAAAGGAAAATCACCGTCAAGTGCCTTGACCTTGACGAACTGAGACTGATCTTGTTCTGGTAAGTAAGACATAGAAAATAGCTCACGCTCTCGAGCAGATTCTCCAGGCAGACTGTCCGTAATGGTAAGCAAGGTGTCTGATAACTTATGGTTACCCGATATGACCATGTCTGCTCCTAGAAGAGACTTCGCTTCTTGATCTATATTGTCAACCAGGTTGTTGTTGAAAGAATTAATGGCCACCAGTGCAGCTACACCTAAGATGATAGAAGACACGAAGAGCAATAATTTGCCTCGGTTTTTACGGCTGTCTCGCAATGCTGTTTTAAGGAGAAAATTTAGTCTGCTCATACTTCTTGTGCAACCGTCTTTAGATCACTAAATACCTTTCCTCCTTTCAGTTTTATAATCCTATCCGTTTTCTCGGCGAGTAACATGTCGTGGGTTACGATGACCAGGGTAGTACCTTTTTCTTTATTAAGGGTGAAAAGCAATTCCTCAACCTTGCTGCCTGTATCGTCGTCAAGATTTCCGGTAGGCTCATCGGCAAATAAAATGCGCGGTTCATTGCTAAATGCCCTCGCAATAGAAACGCGTTGTTGCTCTCCGCCTGATAGCTGAGAAGGGTAGTGATCCATCCTTTCTCCTAAGCCTACTTGCGTCAACAGTTGAGATGCATTCTGATAAGCTTCCTTAGACTTTCCTTGCAACTCCAGAGGGATCATTACGTTTTCTAAGGCAGTCAAGGTAGGCAATAGCTGAAAATTCTGAAATATAAAACCCACCGCCTGATTCCTAAGCATGGCTTTTTCATTTTCAGTCATATGGGTAATGTCTGATCCAGCAAGATTAATTCTTCCAGAAGTAGGATGGTCGAGTCCTGCACACAAGCCTAGTAAGGTGGTCTTGCCACTTCCAGATGGACCGACGATAGAAACAATTTCTCCTTGTTCTATAGATACGTCTATATCATCTAATATGGTCAGAAGACCGTGGACTCCTGGATATATTTTTTGAACTTTATCAAGTTGTAATATCATTAATCTAAATTATATCGATTGTAGACAATAGATTTCTTTACATAGATGCAATTATAACGATTCACCGTTCCTATAAGGACAATAAATGTTTTAATTTATAAAGCATCATTATATATTTGATGCTATAAAAAAAAAGTAAGGATGCTAAGAGTTACAAGAATGTTATTGATCGTCTTCTTCCTTATCATGCAATTGCATTGTACAAATAAACCAAATAAAGAGGATACGGTTGTCAATACCTCTATCAAAGATGATCCTTCTTCGACAAGTGAGGCGGAAAACCAGGATAAACCCATTGTTTTGTTCTTTGGGGATAGCCTGACTGCTGGATACGGCTTGCAAGAAGAAGACGCCTTTCCTACACTGGTTCAGAATAGAATAGATTCTCTCGGCATGGGATATCAAGTTGTAAATGGTGGATTGAGTGGAGACACATCCTCTAATGGGAAGTCTAGAATTTCATGGGTATTGCGTAATCCAGTTGACGTATTCGTACTCGCCCTCGGCGCCAATGATATGTTGCGTGGACTGGACCTTAATTCCACGGAAGAAAACTTACGTGGAATATTAGAAGCCGTTCAAGCTAAAAACAAAGATACTAAGATCATCATTGCAGGAATGATTGCCCCTCCTAATATGGGAGAAAGGTATGTGGATGGTTTTAAAGGGATGTATAAGAGAATTGCTGATGAGTATTCAGCAGGATATATTCCATTCTTGTTAGAAGGAGTTGCGGGGGATGCTTCGCTAAATTTAGGAGATGGAAAACACCCCAATGCCATCGGGCAGAAAATTGTGATGGAGAACGTCTGGGAAGTCCTAGAAAGTTACCTATAATTAGAAAGTTAGCCGGAAGGAAAGACCATTTGCGTCAAGCATAGAAAAAGAAGAAACAGAGAAGGAATGCCCTTCATAATCGACCTTGTGCCACTTAGGAATAAACCAGCCCAGCGCTGCTCCCAGTGCATAGGCGGGAGCCACATCTGTTAGAAAATGCAATCCAGCTTCGTATCTTAAGTAACCTGTAATCGCTGGTAGAAATCCAGCTGTACCTAGTACCAGCCATTTATATTTAGTTTCTGGATAATAATCTAAGATCATCCGAGCTGTAACGAAGGACGCAGCAGCAGTTGCAGAAGTGTGTCCAGAGATAAAAGAATACATTACACCTCGCCGATACTTGAGCCCTATTGGCGCTTTTTCATTGTATAGGAACGGACGCTGACGTCGGACAGATACCTTCAGTAAACCAGTAATTCCTTGGTTGATAAGCATCGTCTCCGATATAATGGTCAAGACTTCTTTCCATTCTTTCCTCGCCTTACTCGACCCTGCGAGTAGAACCGCTGGCGCGGCGAAACTTATATATTCTGTAAAATCACTCCACTTATCTGCCGTCGGTGACCAATTGAAAGTAGCGCTTCTATCTAGGTCGCTGACCATAATGCGATTGGCGCTTAATATCTCTTCTGTGGTAAGCGTAGGTGTTTTAGGTTCCAGGTATGCATAGATAGAATTAAGGGTCAACCCTGTCCCTACTAAGTAATAATCTTTTTTCGATAATTTATAGGTGCGAAGCGAATCGACATAGGCAGATTGTGCCACAGTAGAAACATATGTGCACAGCGAAATTATTATGACTAGAATATGCTTCATCACAATAGTTTAGCGCAGGTTCTTATTTCCTCTATTAAACCACGTATGTGATTTAAATCAGTATGAGGATTGATGACTGTAAGGCGCAGGTACCTTACTCGACTAACCTCGGTAGAGGTAATATAGAAGTTTCCACGTTTGATAATGAGGTTCCTTAAGGCCAGCTGGAATTCGTTGCCTTCCTGTCCACCCTTGTACAAGAAACATATAATATTGGCCTCTGGAACATAGGGACAATAGAAGTCTTCTTCCTGGTTTAGAAGGTTGTATATATCTCTAGTAAGCGCATACCTTCCATATACATAGTCGCCGAGTCCTTTTTCTCCCATTGCTCCTAATACCCAGAAGAGTTTAGTAGCTATCGGCCCTTTAGTGCACTCTACTGTATATGGCATCAAGTCGAAACCTGGTTCTTCTTTTTCATGGAACAGGTAACTGCCTTTCTGCTGGAAAGTTGCATTCATCTCTTCTGACTTTCTGAACAATACAGCGGCAGATAAGGTGGTTGTGCGCAACATTTTATGGGTATCCCAGATGAGAGAATTGGCTTTTTTAGTGCCATTCATCAGGTGGGATATTTTATCATGTAGAAGGGCAGAAGCTCCGTGTGCTCCATCGACATGATACCAGATGTTTTCTTCATTGCATAGGCTGCCTATCTCGTCGATAGGGTCATACAATCCAGTGGAAGTTGCGCAAGCATTGGCAATAATTGCCATGATTCTTTTTCCTTTATTCCTGCACTCACTTATTACGTTTCGAAGCTTACTTACATCTAGTACTTCATTTTTATCTGTTTCTACCGCGACCAATGCTTTCTTCCCTAGACCCATAATTGAGATAGAACGAAGGATGGAGTAGTGGGCTACCTCAGAGCCGATGACAACAAGGTCTGAATCAGTGCCTTGGTCCCAGGAATCAGGAGATATGTGTGCGCGAGCAGCGAGTAGTGCGGTGAGATTAGCAAGAGAACCTCCATGGGTCATGATTCCACCACCATTTCCTTCTATGTCCCTGAAATCGGTCAGGTGGTTGCCCTTGAACCATCCGACTTTTTCTAGCATCCAGTTGATGATGCTTTGTTCGATTACAGAACTAGATGGCCCCATTTCATAGATAGCCATCGGATTGTTTATGGCTCCATGTATAAAATCCGCGATTCCGCTTGCTAGATGAGGAACAGCGACTTGATGTCCTATATACTGAGGATGATGCATATGCATGCTATTCTCAAGATAGGTCGGAAGGAAATCGTTTATGTCCTGGTCGTCCATTCCCCCTTCTCTAATCCATTGTTCGATACGCAGGTCAGCTGCTAAGTCTTCAGCTTTAGGTTGCGAGATTACGCGGCCTTTACCATGGACGGATTCATCGAGGTAATTTTCCACATGATCTGCGGCTATTTTTATCTTTTGAATAAATTCTGAGGATGAGTATTCCACGTACTTATTGTTTGCTTTGGCGAAGCTATGCAATTTCAGGCTTAATAAGTTACCTTTCCATGTTTTAACCACTTACTCCACTTACGATTAAATCCGTGTATGGAGTCCGTAGCTATTCCATCGGAATCGACAAGAGGCAGTTTTTCATTGCTCCACTGGAAGATGGAACCTTTCAGGTTATAAGTGTTTTTATATCCCGATTTCAATAATTTTTCTGCTATCTGTTCGCTTCGAAACCCTACACTACAGTAGGTTATGATTGTTGCGTCCTTAGGTATGTCCTCTATTCTGCTAGGATGGAAATCCGAGAACCCTATCCATTTCGCTCCAGGCAAATGGCTGACTTCGTATTCATCTAATTCTCTTGCATCCAAGATGTAAAACTCAGATAAGTGCTTAGAAAGGTATTTAACTCCGATGTCCGCGGCCTTACCATCTGCCATTAATTGCGCCATATCGTCAAATTCTTCTTGGGTGAATTCTCCAGCAACCTTAGGTGTAGGAGCGCAACCCATCGATAATGTAAGTAGACAGATACTACCGACTAGCCATATTGCAAGCACAAGGGTATAATGGATGTATATTTTATTTTTCATGTGTTATTGTCATTACCTATAAGCCTTTTTATTTTAAATCATGGTCATGATTAATTTCAGATATTCCCGAAAACTCATAAAGGCTTGCGTCACTAAAATAGCACTTATTCATCTCGGAATCTAATATTTCTATAAAGTCGTGATCAGCGAAGAAAGGAGAATCTAAAACTCCTGTTAATTCAAGATAAAATCTGCTTTATTAATCAATGCTGGTTACTCTATATTCAATATATACCATTCTGTTTCTTCTAGATCTATAGGTTCCCTTCTACTGTAGTCTTGAGGGGCATAATAGGTTGATAAATAATCAACAATGATCTTTCTATTGCTTCCAAGTGAAGAAAGGCCTTGCGTAGCTTGCATCCAATCTATCATACTTTCCCAGCCATCTGCCGTGGCTCTATTCTGGGTAATCAATTTGGAAGAGTGGCAGGAAAGACAAAAAGACTGTACTTGCTTGCGCCCGGGACCTTCTTTCAATCCAGAAGGTAGATGTATGCCGTTTTCAACAACAGCTGCAGAACGCTGCGGTGGTGTTATTCTGTTGTGGTTTAATCTAGACCAGTCAGGAGTGAATTCTTCCACGCTCGTGCCAGGGCTGACTATAGATAAGATGGCCCATAAGGAAACCAAGAATATCATTACCAAGACGATTTTAGTAACCAGGTTGATGCAGGTATATAGGAGGTTTCCTGAATCTGTAGAGATGCTTTTATGTGCCTGTTTTTTCATGGAATGATTCAATTACTTGACTCGGATGGCGATCCGATGGCAAGCGTTGTTTAAGTAACCTTTAGGGTTCCATCCTGGGAGAATCATCGGTTGAGAAATCCCATTTTCATCTGTTGCTCTTACATAGACCTCGTGGTATCCGATCTTAGAAAAATTCAACTTGGCTTCGAACCGCTGCCAGGCCAGTCTATTAATAGGTTTTTCTAGCTTGCAAGGCGTCCAAGTCTGGCCATAGTCAGTCGATGCTTCTACTTGTATGACTGTGTGATCTCCAGCCCAAGCATGACCTCTGATCGGAAGCACGTCAGAAAGGTTGATTATGGCTCCGGTCTTAGGATAAGTAATGAGTGACTTAACAGGCATGGATTCAATGATGCACATATCTTCGTCTTTGACTTTTGTTCCTGGTGCTACTGGCTTACATGGAACTCGATAGGATTGTCCACCCATCTTAGCACCATCGTGTACTTTGTTTCTTATGTCGATTCTTTTCAGCCATTTGCCTGAGCATGATGCAGGCCATCCTCCTAGAACCAGTCGCAATGGGTATCCATTTAATTCTGGAAGGTCTTCTCCATTCATGGCCCAAGCAATAAGACTCTCGTCTTCTAGCGCCTTTTTCATAGGAACTCCTCGAGATATAGGTTCCTTGTCTAAAGCACCACTCAAGTGTGTGTCTGCACCGTGGTATGCAATGTATACCGCATCGTCCTTAATGCCACACGACGCTAGGACATCTTTAAGCCTGACACCTGTCCATGCCGCACACCCTACCGCTCCGGTTGTCCATTGGTTTCCCTTGGCTGGCGGGTTAAATTCACTTCTTCCATTTCCGCCACATTCTAAAACTAGATTATAAGTATAATGTGTGAAGTTGTCTTTTAATGATTGTAAAGAGAAGGTCCGAGTATTTATTACGGATTCTCCTCCGATGGTCAACGACCAGGAATCTAGGTCTACTTGTGTGGGCGGAATGCCATTGTTCCTCACGAAGAAAAGATCATTGGGTGTAAGGTCTTCATCTAGCAAGTGTGCTGGGGTTTCTGCATTGATCGGACGATCGTTGAGTACATTTAATTCAGGGCTCTTGCCTGGGAGGTTAAGTAAGGTGCTCACCTTATGGATAAGCGAAGATACATGATTGCCACTAAGTATAGATAGTGCCATGGACGAACTGAAAACTGAAATGGACTTAAGGAATGTTCTACGGAGCCGATGCATAATTTCAATAAAAGTTACCTTTCAATGATACTACAATTTTCTTCCTCATCGCAAGATTCCATGTATATTCTGTTCAGCGAAATTCTCAGGAAATTCTTCTACACCGGGAAATCCTAGTTTGATATCTCTCCCATCATATGGGTTATGGGCTGTTCCGAATAGGTTGTCCCAGAGTGCAAGGGTGAGGGCAAAGTTTACACCGTATTTCTTATCTTCGGGAAGCTCATAGCTATGATGCCAGATGTGGAATTCTGGGCTATTGAATACCTTCTTCATCAGAGGACCGAGAACAATCGAACCCACAGCCGTTATTCCTATTAATGCGGTGCCCTTGACTATAAAAGAAGAT
>CAZFJO010000144.1:0-9463 GCA_964518915.1 uncultured Saprospiraceae bacterium | reverse complement strand
ATATATATAAATGTAAACTAATAAGTTGACAAAATCAATAGTATGTCAACCTGTAGGTTGACAGTTGTAGAGAATTTAAAAAAGCTTAATTCAATGAAATGGAAATAAGAAATCAAGTAGCTTGAGTTGCACGCCTATCAGCTCAGCAAGAATTCTGCTCTAGGATTGAGTGTCTTCTCCGCTTTCTTCTTCCTTCACTTCTGGTTTCATCTGTGGGAAGAAAAGCACGTCCTGGATACTTTTGCTATTTGTCATGATCATCGCCAGACGATCCATCCCTACACCGAGTCCAGCGGTAGGAGGCATTCCATATTCTAAGGCTCTTAAGAAATCTTCGTCAAGAACCATGGCCTCATCGTCTCCACGTTTTCCGAGTTCCAGTTGGGATTCGAAACGGGCACGCTGGTCGATCGGGTCGTTGAGTTCTGAGAAGGCGTTGCAGATTTCCTTACCGTTACAGATGGCTTCGAATCTTTCTACCAGACCTTCCTTAGTTCTGTGCTTCTTAGCAAGTGGAGACATCTCTACTGGGTAATCTGTTATAAAGGTAGGCTGGATCAATTGTGCTTCACACTTCTCTCCGAATATTTCATCGATTAACTTTCCCTTACCCATAGAAGGATCTACATCTACGTGCAATTGCTTAGCGGTAGCACGAATCTCATCTTCACTCATGGCAGAAATATCTATTCCGGTAAAGTGTTCAATGGCTTCGTACATGGTATATCGTTTCCATGGTCTGGCGAAGTTGATGACGTTTTCTCCGACTTCAACCTCTGTGGTTCCATGCATGTCTAGGGCAATCTTCTCAACCATTTCTTCTACCAGATTCATCATCCATTCGTAGTCTTTATACGCTACGTATAATTCTATCTGGGTAAATTCTGGGTTGTGGAATCGACTCATTCCTTCGTTCCTGAAATCCTTAGAGAATTCATAGACCCCATCGTATCCACCTACAATCAATCGCTTCAGGTAGAGTTCATTAGCGATACGGAGGTAGAGTTTCATGTCTAGCGTATTGTGGTGCGTCGTAAATGGACGCGCCGCAGCTCCACCATACAAGGGTTGTAAGATGGGCGTCTCTACTTCTAGGTAATCTTTTTCGTTGAGGTAATTACGGATGGTGTTGTACATCACGGTACGCTTTCGGAATACTTCTCGTACCTCTGGATTCACAACGAGGTCTACATATCTTCTTCTATATCTCAATTCAGGATCCGTGAAAGCATCGTAGACTTTTCCTTCTTCGTCTCTTTTTACTACTGGCAACGGCCTAAGTGATTTACTGAGAAGTGTCAACCCTGTAACATGAATCGTCAATTCTTCCATCCGTGTAAAAAAGGCATACCCTTTAATTCCGATAAAATCTCCTAGGTCCAGTAGTTTTTTAAAAAGCGTATTGTATAGGTCTTTATTTTCTCCTGGACAGATATCATCTCTTGATACATAAATCTGGATTCGCCCCTTGCTGTCTTGAATCTCTGCGAAAGAAGCTTTTCCCATTACCCTTCTGGACATCAATCTTCCAGCGATGACTATATCTTGAAAGGTAGCGTCTCCTGCTTTAAATCCATTCTTAATGGCATCGGTATCCGTATTAATCGGAAATTCATCTGCCGGAAATGGGTCTATTCCCAGGTCGATGATTTTCTGCATATTCTCTCTTCTTACCAGTTCTTGTTCGCTCAATTGACGTGTCATATCTATCCTTGATTTATAAGCGTGCAAAAATAGAGGATTCACAGCAATTGGGGGCATTTATGGTCGGATATCTCTACAAGCAATTGCGGAGAGGTCGGAAGTCGGAATATTAACATGGATTATGTGGAGAAAGAATTCAGAATAATCTATGAAACATATGATAAACGACTAAATTTGTCTCCATGCCTATCAACCTGATGACGCGCTTGTGGTGGGGAGTGTTAACCTTATTCTTGACTATACCTAGTTATGGCCAAGGCTTGGTTGTGAACGAGGTTAATGCTGGAAGTGGAGGTGGTCCTGAATTTATTGAACTTGTTGTTACGGGTCCTTCGTGTGAATTAGTGGATATTTCAGGATGGATTATCGATGATAACAATGGAGATTTTATTGCTACTTGCCCGGCTAACGTACCTGCAGGATTTGGTGTAGCTCCGGGATATGTTCGATTCGCAAACCATCCAACTTGGACTGATGTTTCTCCTGGAACCATAATTGTTATTTTTGAAAATGATGGTACCTCTTCAGATACAGAATGGTGTACAGACTATTTAATTACTACTCATTTAGGAGAAGCTGGGTTATTTGAGGAAAAATTGACATCTCCATTTGGTTCAGGAGCCAGAGGTGGCGGATTAACACAGTGCCAGAATAGAGATTGTGCTACTGCCATTGGAAATAGTGCATATGATTTAAGTCCTCCTTTCAACCCAGTTGCGGGGGATGCTCTATTTGGATCCGTTCAGTTGAGAAATGATGGAGATGCTGCTCAAGTTAGGATGCCTAATTCAAATTATTATCATGGTATATCATGGGGAACATCTAATGATCAAGGCTGTTCACCCGTGCCTACATTTTCTGGAGGTCCAGATGGATTACATTTTTCACTTTCAGATAATTATGCATTCACCAATTTTTCAAATGATGATTTTAGGAACTTCGCTAATTGGAGGACATCTGGGAGTGGCTCTCCTGGTCAAGCGAATTCTACGGCCAATGCAAACTGGATTACTGCAATGCGATTTCCTGTTGAAAATGAAGTAAGAGATGTTAATTGCAATCCAGATTTAGAAGATTTTATACTATGTGTAGGAGAATCAGATGATTTCGTTTTAGGCGGATGCAGTCTGAATGATTATGATTGGGTCAATTTAGACCCAACAATTATTTCTATAGATGATAATAATAATGAAGTAGAGTTTACCGGCCTGATGGAAGGCGTTGCTGAAATAGAATTAACGATTTCAAATAACTATCCAGGCTTAGCAACCATAGGAGGTTATAACGGCCTAGAAGAAACTTTCATTATAGAAGTAACAGTAGAAGGATTTACGGCTGAAATCTTGAACCCTTCTGGCGATACTGAGATCTGTCAAGGTTCATGCGTAGACATAGAATTGAATACTTCCATAGGTTCTGGAAATTACCTATTCGATATAATACCTTCCAGTGACCCAGCTGGAGAGTTTGAATCTGGATTATCAGAGGGAGGAACATTTACGATATGTCTCGATGGTGCGGGTGGAAGTTTTCCTACTTATGACAACACGAACAATATCTACCACCTTCCGATTTCCGATGTAGGAACAACCGTAGATTTTCAGATAGACTTGATAGAAGAAGTCGGAGGATGTCCAGGAGTAATTACAGGATCACCTCTGTCTTTTGATCTGGTACAAGGTGCACCAGCATCTGACCCCAATCCTCAAGAAATCTGTGATGAAGGCGGAGGAATGGCCACATTTAACCTGACAGATTCTGATGATGAAGTAAACGGAGGCTCTGGTCTTTCTGTAACTTGGTTTTCGGATGCAGGTGCGACCATGTTCATTTCTAATCCAGTAACATTTGCCTCGAGCAGTACAACCGTCTATGCCCAGATAGGGAGTGGAGGATGCAGTTCTAATATTGTAGAGATGGATCTTACGGTTCTGAATGGAAATGCTGGGATGATTGAATTTTCATCTTCAGTACCAGATGTTATCTGTGATACGGGGGCTCCTGGAGCTAATATTCCTTTAGACATCAACGTTCCTAGTTCTGTCCTTGAGTACGAGATTACTTACGATTTATACGTTGATGGGACAACTACCCGAGTGACAGAAACGGTTGTGAATGGTTCTAGAACCATCAACTATCCGATGATTATGGATTCTTTTTCGATTGAAATCGTATCTGTAAATGTTATCGATTCTTGTCCATTTGCTGGATCAAGCAACGCGATTGAAAGAGATATAATTATACCCCCTGATATTTTAGACGTAAATCCTGTAGCCACATGCGGTTACTATATATTGCCTGATCTAGAACTCACTTCAGGAGAAGGGACACCAGAATATTTCACGGAGATGAATGGCGAAGGAACGTCCTTGAGTGCCGGAGATACGATTTTCTCTACAACCACACTGTATGGCTATGCTGGAGAATCGGGCTGTGCCGATGAAATAATGATAGATGTAGATATAGAATCTGGAACTGTAATCGACGATTTACTAGATATTATTTCTTGTGACTCCCTAGCCCTTCCTGTTTTTACAGGATTGAATATCAATCCAGAAGTAGGATACTTCACTGAACCTGATGGACTCGGAACGAGATTCCTTCCCGGTCAGAGCATCTATGTCACAGACACCTTGTTTCCTTATGATACCAGTGCCATGTGCAACCTTGTTCAAGACACTTTTATCGTTGTGATAGAACCGACACCGGATGTAGAAGTCTTAGACGATTTTACCGCGTGCAATGAGTGGATCTCTGATTCACTGGGACTGCAAGTTGACTCTTTTTTATTGATTGATATAGACAACCAAGATACACTGGAGCTAGGATCGATCATCAACTCTGATCGTATGCTCAGAATCATAGCAGCAGACAATGCATGCTTCGATAGCATCGACGTAGACGTTATTCTTACAACGGATGTAGAAGCAGGGATACCGATGGATGATGTCCTGTGTAACAACTTAACAGATTCCTTGCGGCTGTTCGATTTTCTATCCGGTACAATTACCCCCGGTGGGAAGTGGGAACCGCATCTATCTACAACCCTTGTTCCCTCAGCCACAAGTAACGTTCCGCTTAATGAGTCTGGGCCTGGAATCTATAATTTCAATTATGTGGTAGAGGAAGCAGCTTGTGGAACGGATACCGCTTTTTTAACCTTAGAAATCGTTGCGCTACCGGAAGCAGGATTAGATACGATGCTGACACAATGTGGTGGAATCCTTGATTTAGAAAGCTTGCTTAGAAACAATGGTGCGACAGGTGTATTTCTGAGAGGTCCCCTCGATACGATATTTGATTTTCAGAATTATGACTTAAGCGCCCAAGTCGATCCATCACTTGACATTATGCATGTAATTCCAGACAATGGTTGTGGGTCTGATATGTCTATCATAAGATTAACCAGAGAAGACGCCTTGAGTGCGGGTAGAGATTCTACCCTTACGATATGTGGTGTAGGCATGTTGAGTGCAAGTAGCCTATTGAATGGTGCAGACAATGGTGTCTTCAGATTTAGTGGAGAAGAAAAGACCGACAGTATACTTTCAATTGACAATGAAGCTTCTTCTATAACTTTTACTTACTTTGTAGATGGCGGTGGATTGTGTCCTTCTGACGAAGCATCTTTTACCATCAATACCGAAGTTGCTTCTGATGCGGGCCAGGATTCGCTGGTAAACTTATGCGGAGTACAGACGATAGATCTACAAGATTATGTGACGGTAGCTGGAGGAACCTTTCAGACTAAAGGGAGTGGGACGGAATTGTCTTCGACTCAATTCGAAATTTCAGGAAATCTATCCGTTGACTACTTCTATATAGTAGATGGTGGTTGCCGTGCAGATACAGCGGAAGTAGGTATACGCCTTACGGATATAGAACCTATAATATATAAGTTAACAGAACCCATTCTGTGTGAGGATGATTGTACAACCGTAAGTTTGACCATTAATGCTGGGATGAACGATGTTGCTTTCACTGTAGAAAACTTAGGTACAGGAATCGTGTCTAGCTTTTCGCAAACGATTGATGATGTAACCTTATTTGACATATGCAATACGATAGATGGGGCAGAGGATGCTTTTAATCTAGAACCAGATCAAGAGTACATTATCCGCGTTGACAGTGTAATTTATCCTAGTGGTTGTATAGATTTTCCTGCAGATAACGAATTAAGTATATCAACTTCTCAGGAGCGCCAAGAGAACATCAGCGATGTATTGTGTTTCGGGCAGAGTCGGATGATCGGGGGTGAATTGTTCGATGAGAACAGACCTGACGGAGTGGTCAGATTACCGGGAGAAAGTGTTGCTGGATGCGATAGCGTCATTGTGGTTGATCTTGAATTTCAAGGGGCTGCCATCAATGAGATAAGAGATACGTTATGTGGGGAAGAAACCAGGATGGTTAATGGGGTAACATATTCTGCTTCCTTTCCGATGGCCATGGACACCTTATTTGGCATGGCGAGTGGCGGTTGTGACAGTATTATTATAGTAGATTTTACGATTTCAGATCATTCCATTACTGAGATTAGAGAACAGTTCTGTGACGAAGAGTCATTTATAGAAGCAGGGGGCCAGCGTTTCGATATTAATAATCTCAGTGGCACGATTACCTTGCCAGGAGCAAGTGTCACCGGTTGTGATTCCATCATAGATGTTGAACTTGTGTATGGTCAGGCGGGCATAAACGATTTTGCAAGGGTGTTGTGTGACCCAGAATTTGAAGTAGAAATCAATGGTGTAACTTATGATATTGGGAACCCTTCTGGAACGGACTTGATTTTAGGAGGAGCATCTTCTGGATGTGACAGTTTGATTTTTGTCGAATTGGATTTCAGAGATGTATCGATAGAAATGATAACACCTTCACTATGTCCCGACGATTTCATCGAGATCAATAACGTGGAGTATTCTATTGACAAACCGAGTGGAAGAGATACCCTTGTCGGTATGGCGCAAGGGGGTTGTGATTCCATCATTGTAGTAGAAGTAATGGTTCTGGAAGAGTCAAGAAGATTGATAAGGGATACATTCTGTGATCCGGAAGGCTTTATAGTGGTAGCTGGAGATCGATACGATTCCAGTCAAGTCGATGGCATCATTACCTTTCAGGATGGCAATGCCATGGGTTGTGATTCCATCATTGATATCTTGCTTACGTTTTTAGAACCTAGTATAAATCAAATTGACCGCAATTCTTGTGATGCTGATTTTTCGCTTGACGTAGAAGGGCAGACTTTTGACATAGACAATCCTTCTGGAGAAGTTGTAATTCCTTCTGCTTCCGCAAATGGATGTGATTCTACCATCTTAGTAAACCTTACCTTCGATGAGCCTATGCTTGAGATGGAGGTAGGTGTTGTGTGTCCAGATGAGACGACAGTAGATTTAACCTTTACAGCCTCTAACCTTACACTTCCGATCTCTTATGAGATGGGGTCGGTTGTAGGGTCTATAACAGAATTGCCTTTTACCTTGAATGTTCCTGTTTCAGAAATCGGATTGATCACTTATGTAGATGTCGATAATTGCAGCAGCAATGAGGGATTGACTGGGCCTGCTGAATTGACCTATACTCTAGATATAACCAGCACATCATTATCTGCCTTTAGTTACCAACTCCGGGTGGAAGCTGATTTCGATTACGATGGAATCATGTGGACGCCGACAGAAGGATTGAGTTGTACAGATTGTTCCGATCCCATTGCGACTTTATCAGAAGACGTGCTCTATACGTTCAGTGCAACGACTTCAGATGGTTGCCCCGTTATGGATACGATTTCGTTGAGAAGGGGTATAGAAGTAGAACTCGTTATCCCTAATATTTTTTCTCCCAATGACGACGGCATCAACGATCGCTGGGTTGTTTATTCTACCGCTCCTGAAGCGACAGAAATCATCTCAGCACAAGTATATGATCGCTGGGGCAATCAAGTATATTTCAACGACCAAGAAGTACTCAATAATCCCAATCAAGGGTGGGATGGAAGATACAACAGCGCCAAACTAAATCCTGGCGTATACGTTTACCTTGTGCAGTATCGCGACAACAATGGACAAGTGCTCAAGCGTGGAGGGGACCTCACCATCATCAGATAGAAAATTAAGGATTGCTTACTCACCGATCTATAAGTATGCCCTTCCAGATGGGCACCGCTTCCCGATGATAAAGTATGAATTGATTCCTGAACAATTGTTGTATGAAGGGAGCATTATGGAAGATCAATTTTTCCACCCAGAACAGATGCCCGATGAGTGGATATTGTGGACGCATACCAGCGCGTATCTGGAAAAATTAAATACGCTACAACTGAGTAGGAGAGAGGTGAGGGATATCGGATTTCCGGTGCAAGAATCGTTGATTGTCCGGGGCAAGCACATCGCCATGGGTACGCTGCAATGTGCTTATTACGCAATGGAAAATGGCGTCTCGATGAATGTAGCAGGCGGCACCCACCATGCCTATGCAGATCGGGGAGAGGGTTTCTGTGTATTCAACGATATTGCACTGGCCAGCAACATCCTACTTAGAAGAAAGAAAGTAGGTAAGATATTGGTTGTAGACCTCGATGTACACCAGGGCAATGGCACAGCCCATATCTTTCAGAATGACCCACGGGTGTTTACCTTCAGCATGCATGGAGAAAAGAATTATCCTTTGCGCAAGGAAAAATCCGACTTAGACATTGGGCTTCCAGATGGTGCAACGGATGGTGTATTTCTGGCTGCCTTAAGAGACACGCTCGATAAGCTTATTGTCGATGTAAAGCCAGATTTCATTTTCTATCTATCGGGTGTGGACATTCTCGCCTCTGATAAGCTAGGTAGATTATCGGTCAGCCTAGAAGGGTGTAAGTCCAGGGACCGACATGTACTGGAACGCTGCAAGCATTACAATATTCCAGTTGCAATAAGTATGGGTGGCGGCTATGCTACCCGCATCGCCGACATCGTCGATGCACACGCCAATACATTTCGTGTTGCTCAAGATGTGTTTTTTTAGGTAGGGTAGTGCTGGAGCGGACTGTGAGGTTATAAGTATGAAAAGAAGGAATGTATTTTAAGCAAGTAACAACCTATCTCAGCCTTGCCTTATCTGATGACTGACTGATCCGGAGGAAAACTGACAGAGTCAGTTTAGGGAAGGACCCTCGCGTAAACCGCGAGGATGGGCGGGCATCTTCTTGTGTAGTATAACCAATGAACCGACAGCCAACCTGCTTGATGGACTTCATGCTATTGATATATGAGTAAAGTAGATTCTATAACAAAAGGGATTACTTTATCGTCGAGCTACAGAGATAATCAGTAGTTATTTATGGATGTGTTCAATTGATGAACACTAGTGTGACCTCTCTGAGGTCAAGGTTTATTTATGCGTTTCTTCTAAAATAATATGACCTCTCTGAGGTCAGCGTATTGCCTCCTTGAAAGAAAAATTATCCGGAAAATATTCCTTTAGAATTAATTCACTGCATGACTGACTGATTTACTCCTCCCGGACTTTCTTTATCTAGGTAGGAGTAAAATAAAGTCAAATAGAAAAGGAGAGTTTCATTTAACGTCGAGCTACAGAGATAAGGTGAGGCCTGACGGAATTGCGTTCATCCGGATTAAGGTCATAAACTCTCAATTCATTCATGTGTAAATTGAAATAAAAAACTGTTTGTTTATTAAGTACTCCAAGGATGAAAGTAGCATGAAGTCAAAGGACTCGACTGGTTTCATGGAACGAAGTGGAATGAAAATCT
>CAZFJO010000143.1:0-9508 GCA_964518915.1 uncultured Saprospiraceae bacterium | reverse complement strand
ATTGCTATAACCACCATGGGATATTCTGTACCGAGTTATGTAAGCGCGATTATACTTGCACTGGTATTCGGATATATTCTAGGTCCGTGGACAGGGCTCAATATACAAGGATCGCTGGTAGAACTCGATGACTTAGGCAATGAACAAGTTGTCTGGAAGAATTTATTGCTGCCATCAATTGCGCTGGGCGTGAGATCGATTTCGATTTTTGCACAATTGACCAGAAGTGCGATGCTGGACGTCATGAAGCAACCGTATATGAAGACAGCTGTTGCCAAGGGTTTAAGTTATAAGTCTTCCATCATAAAACATGGTCTCCGCAATGCGATGAATCCTGTTGTTACGAGCATCAGTGGATGGTTTGCCAGTATTCTGGCGGGTGCATTTTTCGTTGAGAATGTTTTTAATTTCAAGGGAGTGGGAGAGTTGACAGTTACGGCATTGATCAACTACGATATTCCTGTTATTTTAGCAGCAGTCATTTTTATATGTATGGTTTTTATAGTCATTAACATATTGATTGACCTTGTCTATCCATTACTTGATCCTAAGGTGAGTTTATCATGAAATTATTACTCGGAATATTGATTGCTTTTTCTGGTATAGGAATCATCCTTGTAATCAGATCTATCACCACATTGCTTCACGAGATCGGCCATGCAATACCTGCTTTAATGTATACAGATGAAGATGTCCGCATCCTTCTAGGTACGTATAATTATGACGAGACTTGGTCTTTCACTATAGGTAGATTGACGATCCACTATAAGTTTAATTTATTCCATTGGCGGCAAGGACTATGCAGTCATTCAAGATCGGCCAGATGGCAAGAGGAAGCATGGATTACAGCGGGAGGACCCTTGATGTCTTTTCTAGTAGTATGGGTGAGTATAGGTATGATAATGTACCTAAGAACAGATGCTGCTTACTACTTTTTTAGCATTCTAGCACTTTCATCAATTATAGACTTAGTTCTTAACATGAGGAGGGAATCGATTTTCTTGGATGATGCTAGTTTCGATGTGCTACACACGGATGGTTTTCAATTGCATAAGCAATTTCAATTGAAAGATTCTTATTTTGATTACCTAGATATTAAGGCATTTTGTGCTCAAGGCAAATGGGCTCTTGCCAAAGAAAAAGCCAGTTCTTTTCTGAAAGAGCATCCCGATAATATGGAACTCCTCGTCGACTTTTTTACTGCTGCAAAGAACGAAGAAGATTATCACTTTTTACTGGATCAGATTAATAACAGCAGCCAATACATCGATAGTAATCCATTGATATGGCTCCCTCTTTCTAAGCTTTACATAGAATTAGGACGGTATTCAGCAGCCATGGAATACATTGATTTACACTTGTATACCCATTGGTCCGATAAAAAGGCACTTGAGTTAAAACGCATATGCGCAAGCGAAACTGGAGATCATTATGAAGCCAGTAGACTGGCTCAGTTGCTTAAGGACTAAATGTCCCGTTTCATAAAACTCCTGTATGCTAGGAACAAAAATAATAAGACCATACACGTTCCACCTATCATCGCACTCGTGTTGGACAAGACAATTTTAAGATTAAATTTATCTTGTAAGTCGATCATGTGATCCATTGTGATTAACAAGGGATTAGGTTGTAAGTCTTCTATGGTATTTAGAGGAAGGTAGTTGATGAAGTTTAGGAACTTGCTTCCCTTCTCAAAAAATGCTTCAACAGACGTACTTTTAGATGCCCAGTATCCTGCAAGTAGTATGGTTCCCCATTTTATAATCATCTCTATGAATAAAACATAAGCCATATATAAAAAGATGGCGAGCGCACCTCTTCTCAAGATGAATCCTAGCATCAATCCGAAACTTAGATAACCCATAGACATGATGAAATACCTGAGTCCTGCCCAATTGTTGTCAAGGATCAAAGATAGATCGGCACCGGGTGTATGCGTCAATCCGATGATAAGACAAGAGACGTAGTAGATCAATGTTGTATACAATGATATCACTAAAATTACAGATACTTTGCTTAGAAAAAATTCATTTCTAGTAAGACCCGTGATGATGTTCTGTCGCATGGTTTTAAAAGAAACCTCATTCGTAATAATGAATATGCCGATGAAACCGATAAAAATAAACAACAACCAGTTTCCGGTATAGCCTTGGTAGTCCCATACTGTCGGGAATTCATAAAATATCTGGTTTCCAGGCAGAGGTGGAGGCAAGTCCTTGATTACATCCTTGACTCCTAGAATAAGAACAGGAGCAAGAAGGGTATATAAGATAACAAGAAGGAGAACAACTGTATTGGATTTAAATTTCAGCCATTCGATTTTAAGTAGATGTGGTATCGAAGCGATGTTCATAGTCGGTTTTAGTTTTGTTTAGCCTGATTGGTAATAGCAAGGAATTCTTCTTCTAGTCTTCTAGCTCTTACAACTAGATGCGTGAGGTAAATCCCATGATCCGACAGAACCTTGTTCAACTTGGCTGCTGTCATATCTGTAGTGAGGACACATTCGATTACATTACCGATGTTGGTTGTCGATTTAATAAAGGATTGACCAGCTAGGAAGCTTTTAAGCTTGGCTTCATCCTCAGCCATCAACTCAGCGACAATATCTGCTCCGAGTAATGAGCCTACTTTTCCTTGATCTAGAAGGACACCGTTTTTTATGATGGCTACATGCGAGCATATTTTTTCTACTTCATCGAGGATATGGCTTGCCATGATTACCGTCTTACCTGTATCTGCGACCCGCTTAAGTATGTTTCTGACTTCTGCGATACCCTGAGGGTCAAGACCGTTGGTCGGTTCGTCAAATATGACAACATCTGGGTCACCTATCAATGTAGCGGCAATGGCTAGTCGCTGCTTCATACCTAATGAATAGGTTTTAAACGCACTGTCCTTTCTGTGGTAGAGATCCACTAACTTCAGTGATTTTTCATAAGAGTCATCGTTGACCTTTTTGATCGCACTGATGATCTGCAAGTTCTTTTCAGCGTTGAGGTAAGGATAGAAATTAGGCGTTTCTAAAATTGAACCTATCCTCATTCTTGATTTCTCTCCATACTTCCCCTCGAACCATGTATAGTCTCCTTGTGATTGAGCGAGAATACCTAGTATAATACCGAGTGTCGTGGTTTTTCCAGAACCATTAGGTCCGAGAATGCCATAAATCTCACCTGCATTAATTTTAAGGGATAAGCCATCGAGGGCTTTTATCTTTCCGTAGTTTTTGGAAAGATTGTTTATTTCAAGTACTTGCATGTAGTTGGTTTTACATTTTAAGTGAATTGCAATTATCCTTAAATCTACTGTTACTAATTCAAGGAGACTAGCAATTATCGATTAAAACCGTTTTTTTCTAGATTTTCATGAAAAAACAGTAAACATTTATGCGAAAATTAAATTTATGACTTATACTTGCGTCAGATTATGATTAGAAACATACATACACATCATCATTATTTAGCTTGCCATCGGGTGAGGTGATATAGATGTGATTAAACTAATATATACCCGCTTGATGTAATGTCAAGCGGGTTTTTTCATTTTAAGAATATAGATAATGTTGAAAATAGCAATACAGAAATCCGGAAGATTATTTACAGATTCTATCAATCTATTGAAAGATTGCGGCATCAAGGTCAACAACGGTAAGGACCAGTTAAAAGCCTCTGTAAGTGGCTTCGATGCGGAAGTTTTATTCTTGAGAAATTCGGACATACCTAGATACTTAGAAGATGGTGTAGCAGACATTGCCATCATCGGAGAGAACGTCATCCGTGAAAAACAAGTGGATGTTTCGATTCTAGAGAAACTAGGTTTTGCTAAGTGTAGGTTATCTCTTGCGGTTCCTAAAGGACAGGACTATTCTGAGATAAGTGCCCTAGAAGGGAAGAAGATAGCCACTTCATATCCTAATACGCTCAACGAATATCTTGAAGAACATGGCGTCAAAGCATCTATACATAAGATATCAGGTTCTGTCGAGATTGCTCCCAGTATAGGATTAGCAGATGCTATCTGCGATCTCGTCAGTAGTGGGAGTACACTGTTTAAGAATGGCCTCGAAGAAAAAGATATTATATTAAAATCTGAAGCCTGCCTCGCTGTTAATAATCAAGCACTAGAAACCCACAGAAATCAGATCGAAGAACTCCTTTTTCGCATTCAGTCTGTTCTCAAGGGAAGGAACAATAAGTACATACTTTTTAACATCCCTAATGATAAGATAGAAGAAGCCAGTATAATTCTTCCTGTTCTGAAATCTGCGACTATCCTGCCACTGATGGAAGAAGGATGGAGTTCTTTACACTCAGTAATCAGCGACAAAGATTTCTGGGAAGTCATCGGTAAATTAAAAGCATGTGGTGCAGAAGGTATCCTTGTTGTACCAATTGAAAAAATGGTGATTTAAGATGAAGAGATACGTTTTAGAACCATCGCAAGACTTCAATGGGCCTTTACTCGATAGGCCTCAGTTGGATACGGAAAAGCTGTCTGCTTTAATCTCTGATATATTTACATCGGTAAAAGAAGGAGGAGATAAGTCGATCATTGAATTTACGCAGAGATACGATGGAGTCATGATTTCTGATTTAAGAGTTTCAGAAGACGAGATCACCCAATCGGCATCCTTGTTACCAGATTCCTTGAAAAAAGCCATCGCTCAAGCCTATGAAAACATCTATGCCTTTCATAAAGCGCAGTATCCTGAGGAAGTGAAGGTAGATATATCAGCCCATATCAGTTGCTGGCAGAAACCTCTGCCCATAGATAGAGTAGGATTGTATATTCCAGGAGGAAGTGCACCTTTGTTTTCTACCGTTTTAATGCTGGCGATTCCAGCAATGATTGCTGGTTGTAGAAAGGTTGTTTTAACAACTCCTCCTGATAAAGAAGGTCGGATACACCCAGCCATATTGTATACAGCACAGATGTGTGGTGTCACAGAAATCTATAAGGTAGGAGGAGCACAAGCCATTGCAGCAATGACCTATGGTACTGAATCTATTCCGCATGTATACAAGGTGTTCGGTCCCGGTAACCAGTATGTCACAGCTGCTAAGATGAGGGCTTTCCAGGAAGGAATAGCCATCGATATGCCAGCAGGACCATCTGAAGTTCTTGTTTACGCTGATGATACGGCCGAAGTAGATTTTGTCGCCAGTGATCTCCTTTCACAAGCAGAGCATGGTCCTGATAGTCAAGTCCTCCTTGTGACCTCAAGTAGGCGGGTCATGGACAGTATAGAAGAAGAACTAGCCGGACAACTAGAAACTTTGCCACGTAAGGAAATAGCCATAAAAGCGCTGGATAACAGCCGATTGATTTATGCTGAAGAGATAGAAACGGCCTGGAATTTTATCAATGAGTATGCTCCTGAGCACTTAATCATAGCATCTGAATCTCCTGAGCAATACCTGTCATACGTAAGAAATGCAGGCTCGGTTTTTATAGGAAATTGGACTCCGGAATCTGCGGGTGACTATGCATCTGGAACCAATCATACCTTGCCGACCTCTGCCGCAGCGAAAGCATTCAGCGGTGTGAACCTTGATGCTTTTTTAAAGAAGGTAACCTTTCAGAGGATGGATAAAGAAGGAATGAAAAGCTTGGGGCCTATTGTAGCGACTATGGCCAGAGCGGAAGAATTAGAAGCTCATGCTAGAGCCATTGATGTAAGAATGAATAAATTATAATGGGAACTGTACTACAATATATAAGAGAAAACATACAAGCACTTAAGCCTTACAAATCTGCGAGATCAGAATTTACAGGCAGAGCAGAAATTTTTATCGACGCCAATGAAAATCCCTATCAGCTCAGATATAATAGATACCCTGATGCGTATCAGAAAAAATTAAAACAACTGCTTTCTGAGAGGAAAGGGATTGCACCTGAGCAGATTGTTTTAGGTAATGGTTCGGATGAGTTGATTGATCTATTGATCAGGATTTTCTGTGTTCCGGGACAAGACCACATATTGACTTATAAGCCTGGCTTCAGTATGTACTTGTTCGCTGCTCAGATTAATGATGTTGCTGTAACAGAGGTTCCACTGGAAGAAGGGTTTTATCTTGATATAGATAAGTATATAGACTCTATACAAGAGAACACTAAGGTTGTTTTCCTATGTAGTCCTAACAATCCCACAGGTACAGTTGTGCCACAGGATGACATCATAAAGTTGTGCAGCAGTACGGATCGATTAGTCGTAGTGGATGAAGCCTACATTGATTTTACAGAAGAAAAATCTAGTATAGCTCTGCTAGAAAAATTCGATAACCTTGTTGTGCTTCAGACGTTCTCTAAAGCACTTGGTGGAGCAGGGATAAGGATAGGAATGGCTTACGCATCTCAAGAATTGGTAGCAGTCCTCAATGCTGTAAGGATGCCCTACAACATCAGCCAATCTAGTCAAGATTCAGCACTGACCTTGCTCATCGACAAGTCTAATCACCTAGCAAGAGTGTCAGAAATAAAGGAACAGAAAATATTACTCGCTGAGAAATTATCTTCCTTATCTATCGTAGAAGAGGTGATTCCTTCTGAAGCTAATTTTCTGTTGACGAGATTTAAGAATTCTGATGAAGTTCTATCTGCCTTGCGAGCCAGTGGAATTATAGTCAGAGATCGATCTCAGAATTTTATGTGTGAAAATTGCTTGCGGATATCTATAGGTACGCCCGATGAAAATATCCTTCTGATGCAGGCACTTAATAAAATATCAACCAAAGAAATTTTATCTACATGAAGAAACTATTAATCATAGATAGAGATGGAACCATACTTAAGGAACCGCCAGAGGATTATCAGATTGACGCACTTCATAAATTCGCGTTTCTGCCTGGAGTGATTTCAGGGTTGAAGAAAATTGTCGCTCGACACAATTATACCCTGGTAATGGTTACGAATCAAGATGGCCTCGGAACAGAAACTTACCCTGAATCAACCTTCTGGCCTTACCAAGAGTTGATGCTGGATATTCTGAAATCTGAAGGCATAAGTTTCGAAGATATACACATAGATAGGTCCCGGCCAGAAGACAATTCTGCCTATAGGAAACCTGGGACTAAGATGCTGACCAAGTACATAGATGGAGATTATGACCTTAGCAATTCGTGGGTTATAGGAGACCGATGGTCGGATGTAAAACTGGCTGAAAATCTAGGAGCTAAATCTTTTTATATTAAATCAGATCTGCACATTGTAGATGAAGTAGAGGTGCACCCTACAGCCATAGTATCGGATTGGAGTGAAATCTGTAATATGTTAGATGCAGAAAATAGGGTAGGAACCGTTACTAGAAAAACGAAAGAAACCAATATTTCAATTTCTATTAATCTAGATGGGTCTGGTGTTTCTGAAATTGAGACAGGGATAGGGTTTTACGATCATATGCTGGAGCAGATTTCTAAGCATGCTAGCATGGATCTGGTTGTGAAATCGGAAGGAGACTTACACATAGACGAACACCATACCATCGAGGATACTGCGATAACCTTAGGTCAAGTATTTAGGGAAGCACTCGGTAAGAAAGCAGGTATCGGAAGGTATGGATTCGCCTTGCCTATGGATGATGCTCAAGCTCAAGTTTTAATCGACTTCGGAGGGCGACCATGGATAGAGTGGGATGTTGCTTTTCATAGAGAAAAAGTAGGTGACGTTCCTACTGAAATGTTCTTTCATTTCTTTAAGTCATTTTCAGATCACTGCGAGTGTAACCTCAATATTTCTGCTAAAGGAGATAACGATCATCATGTCATAGAAGGCGTCTTCAAGGCATTTGCTAAAAGCATACTTATGGCTAAGGAAAAAAGAATCAATGACTTTTCTATACCTAGTACTAAAGGTTCATTATGATTGCTATTATAGACTACAATGCGGGAAATACAAGGAGTGTAATGAATGCACTCAATAGGCTGGAGGCTGACTACATGCTTACAAGAAATAAAGAAGAGATATTAAATGCAGAAAGGGTGATTCTGCCAGGTGTAGGTCATGCTAGAGCGGCTATGGATAAGTTGCATGATTACGACTTAGTAGATACAATCAAGTCTGTATCATCTCCGTTTTTAGGCATCTGTCTCGGTATGCAGATTATGCTAGATAGGTCTGAAGAAGGTGATACGCCGTGCCTAGGAATTGTGCCTGGAGTGGTTCAAGCATTTCCTCGTGCAGACGAAAAAGTCCCACACATGGGATGGAACAGCATAGATTATATGGATAAAGAGAACCTCTATATTCCGGATAATCCAGAGTTCTATTTTGTCCACAGCTATTATGTACCTATTCTTCCAGAGACGCAATCACAATCTCACTATATCATTCCGTTTTCTGCTTCTATCCATAGAGGTAATTTCTATGGTGTTCAATTTCATCCTGAAAAATCCAGTAAGGCAGGTTCTGACTTACTAGCTAAATTCTTACTTATATGAGTGCCATAATTCCAGCCATAGACATCATCGACGGTAATTGCGTCCGACTCTCTAAAGGCGATTACAACCGAGTGACGAAGTATGAAGTCACACCGCTTGCCATGGCGCAACAGTATGAGGATTTAGGAATAGATAGAATCCATATAGTTGACTTAGATGCGGCTAAGAATGAGGGGAAGAACAATATTGCCATCATTGAAAAGCTGTGCAGAGAAACGTCACTCAAGATTCAGACTGGAGGAGGAATACGAACCTCAGAAAGCCTAGAGCGCGTTCTTAATGCTGGAGCTGAAAGAGCCATCCTAGGAAGTGTGGCTCAGAAAGATCCCACTCGTGTATTTCAATGGCTCTCTGATTATGGGTCAGAAAAAATAGTTATCGGTGCAGATGTGCATAAAGGTATGATTGCGGTAGAAGGATGGCAAGAAATAAGTACGACGGATATTTTTCAATATATACAATCGTATGTAAGCAATGGTGCGGTTACTTTTTTATGCACAGATATTGAAAAAGATGGTATGCTAGAAGGACCTAATTTTACCCTGTATAAGAAAGTAATGGATGCTTTTCCAGATACGACACTTATTGCCAGTGGGGGAGTATCTGGACTAGAAGATATAGCACGCTTAGTGGAAGCTGGAATGGATGAAATAATCGTAGGAAAAGCCATCTACGAAGGAAGAATTGATTTGGAGGAAGCCATCAAACTATATTAATCATGTTGAAAAAAAGAATCATTCCATGCTTAGATATTAAAGATGGCCGTACGGTTAAAGGGACCAACTTCGTCAACCTACGAGATGCTGGAGACCCTGTAGAGCTGGCACAGATATACGATAAGGAAGGAGCCGATGAATTGGTTTTCTTAGACATTTCTGCTACAGAAGAAAAAAGAAAAACCATCGTTTCTCTTGTGAAGCGGGTAGGAGAAAAAGTCTCTATTCCATTTACCGTAGGTGGTGGTATTAATCATGTAGACCTCGTATACGACATCCTCCAGCACGGTGCAGATAAGATAAGTATCAATTCTGCTGCTGTAAGAAACCCTGAATTGATCAGCGACATTGCAG
>CAZFJO010000142.1:7928-9607 GCA_964518915.1 uncultured Saprospiraceae bacterium | reverse complement strand
TTCGTTCTGAATTCGAGTGGCTCCCCATCTTCCAGAAGGGATTCTTCCCACTTTCCGTATTTCCCATCTTTGTATACATTTACGGTTTCCCACTTGTAATTTTCATTGTTAAATTCTTCTGCAGAAATGGTTAGGTTCATCAACCACTTTTTAGCAACTCCTTCTTTTCCGTAAAGACCATTCGCTACAACATAGGTGGCTGTTTTTCCATCTTCAGACAACATATCATATCTAGAATCTCGACCTCCATCTGTTCCTTGCGCACCTTGATTCTTAGCGTTAATTGTAAAGTTATTCTCATTGAAGACTACACGGAATCGGTGCACTTCATCTTCTTCTCCAGGGATGTAGATGTTTTCATTGATATTGACCGTAAAGTTTACAACAGGTTTTACGAAATTACTTATGTCTTCATTATCTGTTTCATTAGGGTAATAGTCTGCTATGATCGGAAAGCCAAATGGGCTCGTCCTCGGAGGAACACACTTATCACCTACTTCGATATTCATCCTAGCATTGCCCTTGACAGCACCTCCTAGAATGGAGTAGGATAATTCTGCTCTTCCGTCCAGCCACATCGGATCTGGTCCACCACCTTCAAGCATCATCATTGCGGTAAGCTCCAGAATTTTTACGTCGAACTCCTTGCCGAAGAATTTTCCTTTTATACCCACTTTACCGGACAGTCCAGCATAAGCCCTTCCTAGGCCGTACCATCCATTGACTCCTGGATCTTGTACAATCTCTCCTGAGGATAAAAAACACAACCGGTCTTCGTCGCGGACCCACAGAAGATCAATCCCAGCATATATGGCGAGTGATGCATAAAATATTACGTTGACTTCCGCTGACGCAAATACATGGGCACCAAAAACAAATCCTGACCCTGTAGTTGCTACTGGAGATGATCGAGTCGCCTTGCTATCCAATCCTCCACCTGCAAAACTTCCGTTGCTAGAACCTGTGCTGGTTGATATTTCCAATATTTCATCCGGAATCGGAGGTAATTCTGTCGGTACATTCTGCCCTGTCATCAAGTAAGCCATAGCACCTATGGACACATCTATTCCTAGTTTCTGCTTGTCTTCATCTTCTGATTTATCCATGTTGAATCCTGGTAAATCAAATATGATTCCTCCCATCTCACCCTTGTATGGATTTCCCGCATTGAAGTACCAGAAGGTATCATCGTCGTCACTATGGTCTATGCCTCCCGCTGGATCTTCTGGGATCATATCTTCCGACGCTATCGCAAAGGATGAACTGATTAATAATTTATCCCTACCTGTCTCTGCATCGGTACCAGCTCCATAAAGCAGTCCAGCTATGATATTGGCAAATATTTTATTCTCGCCTAAAACAGCTACCTTGGTTTCTCCACCGATATCTGCGAATTCTATCGTTGTAGTAGAAGTTCCAGATAACATGCCATTGTCTCTATTATCATAGCTTGTATTAAGCAGCCAGAAGTCTCCACCGAAGTTCAACCGGTTCAATCCATCGGATGACCATTCTGCACTGATTTCTGGATCGAGGATCATAATCTGTGGTCGGATTAAACTTAAGCTTGCCCGCAATCGGACCGCTTTCTCATCCCAAGCCGGATAAGGATCGTAATCGGTAGGAGCAACTATGTCAGCATTTAGGGTATACATATCGTCTAGAATCTGTGGACTGAG
>CAZFJO010000142.1:0-7828 GCA_964518915.1 uncultured Saprospiraceae bacterium | reverse complement strand
ATAAATCAGGAACAGCGTCGGGCAGGCTATTCTTGATGGCTGATGGTAAGTTCTCCACCACATCTATGCTGATCTGTCCTTTTATAAATGTTTCAAGTTGTACATCTTCTCCGCCTCCCATTTTAAAGGAGATGAAAGAGTTGGGACAGAGGCTGGCTTCTGCTATTGCGATCGGAACCGATATGGTCCCTTCCGGACTTGCCAGTGCTACGAATTGAAATTTTTCTTCTTCATTTTTATCTATGACGGCCTCGTAGGACAAGTAATCATCCTCACCGATAACCGGCGTATTGATTGTGCCATATATGCCACCGCCCATAAAAGTGTTCTGGACAATGGTGAGCTTGAATACATCAAGACTGAATCCCCATCCATTCATTCCGCCACTGTTCTTGTCGATAAGGTCTTCTGCATTGATGTCCATGGTAAGTGCCCCATCTATTAAGGCATTGCCTATTCCTACAGGAATGCGGTTGCCATTAGACATGAAGGACGGAGGTGTCATTGTCATGGATCCTAGATAGAAACCAGTCCACAGAGAAGCCTCGGGCCCATCAGTCGGAACACCTAGGTCATAGCCTTCTGGGAAGGTTAAGTTAGGTGGATTTTCTGCTTCTGATAAATCGAGGTATCCATTTTCCATCTCGAATGTCCATCCCCCTAATCCTGGAATCTGAAACGGATCGAAAGTTAAACTCAACAGTAACTGTAAGCCATCGTAGTCTTCTATCATCTCTGGATCTGCAAGGGTGTAGTCGCTTTCTTCTGCGGTGACACCACGGATTACACTCATGTCGAAATATGCCTTGGTTTTTCCACTGCCTTCTTCTCCATTGTCATCGGGAACAATGATGTTCCTCGGGAATTCTGCTTCTCCTCTTATGGCAAAAGCTGCTAGTCCATCGCAGTCGAATTTTATATAACTGTTGTCTTCTTCTAGATCGGCGGCATTGGGCTGATCCCCATAAAATGAAAAGGTAATGTCTCCGAATCCATCTTGCGCTATGTCTTGTGATAAGAATAGGATATGTTCTCCTCCGATTCCTGTAGGTGTAAGCGCTATATCTGCTCCTGCAAGAGGAATCAACAATTCGCTACCTAGTGTGGTAAGATCCATAAAGCTTATCAAGTTGATGGTCGCTTTATCTGGAAAGAAGACCATTCTTGTAATCCCTAAGTTTAAGTTCTGCCCATTGATTTCTTCTTGGATGCCGATCGGAACACCTGGAGGCTGACCAGAAAGTAGGGCATCCACCATACGTGTAGTGGTCAAGTGCTCGTTGAGTGGCTGGGCAGCATTAAAGGGCAGGGCGACGGCCTGGTCTATATCACTATTGATATCAGCTAGGGTATATGTTGTTTCGCTATCGTCACGCGCCACTACTTCTCCAGACCAGATGCGACCTTGACTGTTGACAATAACACCATTGTATTCTACAGCTACGTTTAACCCGGCTAGCCATGGAACTTCTATCTGTCCGGTTCCAGTGAGGGTGCCATTGTTGTTAGACTCTATGTCAAGATTCGTTATGGTGAAGTTTCCTACGTAGAGTTGATCTATAGACGCGCTTCCTCCCAACCGATTTTCCGAGACACCACTCATGTCATAATAAATGGCATCTATACAGGGTGGCAATTCAGTAGGAAGGTCGTTTTCATTGGTAGGTATATTGCCGTAGTAGAAAGTTCGGATTTCGGAGTAGCCATCATTGGCAAATGGTACCATATTATTAGGATCTACGGCGCGGACTCGAAAAGCGTACTCGTGACCAGATTCCAATTCTAAGTCGTCGGCAAAGCTTCCGTATAAATAAATTTCTTCATTGATCTCCGTTTCTAGTATGGCATTGACCCCACCATCTTGGAACAGGAGCATCATATCCATTCCTGGATATTCTGTAAGATCTATCATCTTCACTTCATACATAAGATCAGATCGGTAGGATAAGAACTCAGTTGATAGGGTAGGATCCCACTGAAGGATGACTTGTTGGTTTTCTTCTATTAATTCTCCATCGTAGGAAGGAGAGGTAATTTTAATCTGGTCACCATAGATAACTGGGAATGATTCAGAACAACCGATGGATAAAGGCTGAAATTCAGAATCAAAGTCAAATGCCTTTATACAGTAAGAGTAAGTTCCTTCTGGAAGGACGCCACTTTCACTGAGATCCGTCCCAGGAGGTAAGCTGTATTCCAGGTCATCAGCAGTGGCTTCTATATTGAAGTTAGCCAATTCTTCTGCAGTAATTACCTCGACTGCCCGTGGTCCTAGAATAAATGGAGTAGAGGGTCTGTAAGAGTCTAGAGGCTTGGCAAAGACTCCATTGTCTAAACCTACCAGCTCACCTAGGAAATAAATTTCTTGTTCTACATCAGAGTGGTTGGTAACAATGATCTGATACGCTGCAGGATTATTGAAGTAAGCCGCGACTTCCACAGGAATGGGCTCTGGTAGCATGATGTCTATTTCTATGGGACGCTGCGCATTTGCCGAAAGGCTGAACAGTAAGAACAATCCTAGAAATGTGTTTCTTATTGACTTAAAAGTTAATCCCATATCTTATTCTAGATCTTAATTCGTTAAAATTGTTTCGCAACACAGATGCTGTAGATCTGTAACTAGAGACCCAGGAAATAGTGGATCTTTCTGTGGTTTTATAAGTGGCTTGAAATCGATAGTAGCCTACTGTTCCATCATTGAGTTTGTTGATGTCATTGATGTCGTAGCGACCATTAGCCGAGAGGTTCAATCTATCGTGCATGAGTTCCTTAGAAACGCGGACTCCTAGACCATAGCGTTCCTGATTCCGATCTGTAAAGTCATACTTGTAGTAGTGGAGACTCGGAGTAACCTTGAGTTTTATATCTCTGAGGTCAACTGTGGCATTGATGCTGGTATTAAGGATAGAAATATCTTCTAGTCTTTCTACTACACTGCGGTCGTCCACATTCTGCATGAAAAGGCTTCCGTTGATTTTATATTTTCGATGTTTCCCTCCCCATGAATATCCAGAGACCAATCCGTACTGCTGTGTCACTGAAAAGAATCGCAGGGTATCGTTAATGGCGACCACTTGATTTTCTGAGGTTGTCTGAAAATTAGAATATTTAAGGGACGCGTAGAATGATTTAGAAGGGGTGAAATTTAATGTGCCATTCATAATCAGTCGATCGGTGGTAGAAGTGCGGAAACCATCAAGGTTGTTTTTTTCAATCCCGATGTTTCCGCGTAATTTGATTTTTCTACCAGGTAAGTAAGTATTGAACAGGAAGGTCCATTGCTGGACATCGTTGAAAAAATAATCAGTGGCTAGGGTATAGTAATGAGGGTCGACTCTACGGAATTTTACACCGAGTGTATGCCCTTTCATAAAAAGATTTATGCCTCCATCTCCTGCTACGGAAAAACTAGAAGACGTATTAGGAATAAAGAGGTCCGTGAGGCTTTCTGGGATGGTCTCTAAGAAGGCTAGGGTAGCAGGATCATCCAGATCATCAGTAAATGCTGAGGCAGCGGTATTGGCATAAAGTTCTATATATCGGTTCAGTTTTATACCGAAATTAAAGCCAATGTTTACATTCTGCTTCGGCGTGAAAAAATTGTATCCAGCCAGATCATATTCTTCTGGAAAGACAAATGAATTTCTGTCATCTGAAATTTTTAGGAAGATCATTTCTACTCTATTCTTACCAGAACGGTACCCGACCTTTCCGCCATAAATCTTACGATCATAAATAGGGACTAGGCTGTTTCCTTGGTCTAATGTATCTCTGATCGCAAGTGGATTCTGGATGGTACCATTTAATCCAGATACATATAGTTTTCCCGGGGTTAATTCTACACCCAATCCAGTAAATGCTCTTCCTGATAAGGTATAAGGAGAATAGTGTAAAGAGGAAGTTCCTATTAAGAGTCTTGCCCACTTATACTGGGGTGAAATTCCTACTCTATTAAAAGAATAGTCATAGCTCAATTGTCTGTCTTGAAAAGCGAATGAAATGGGAACTGAAAAATATCCATATGACATCTTGACGTTTCCATAAAGATTGTATGCCCAGGGTGCCCGTCGATTTTCTATTCCATCTACGCTGTAGACTTCTCCACCACCTCCTAAACTTCCATTTACCTTAAAGTCTTTATTGAATTTAGGAATCTGACCTATGGCTTGGTAGGAAAGGAGAATCAGAAATATGATGTATAGTTTTTTCAACAATTTTTATTTTTCTATGATGTAAGAAAAGCCTGACTGTACCAGTGTACCATCTCTATAGAACCGTATTTCTACGGTTCCAGAACCTGTGTAAGTAACCAGGGGTCTAACGGCATTGTCAGAACCAGCAGCTCCTCGAGGTGTCACAACAACCATAGAGTTGCTGACGGATAAGCTCTCACCAGCTACATTGATGGTGTATACACTTTTATCTTCTGATACGCCTACATTTCCTTGACCATCGAAAGCTTCTGCGCCACCACTGTTGACATGTCCATAAGCCGTAGGACCTGTATTTATGCTTCTAGCAACCCAGCCATCATTGGTATACATTAGTACTTCTCCTGGATCTGGAGAAGGTAGGATCAATGGTTCTCCCTGGAGTTTTACAACTTCTAGATTATCGTATACGCCAGAGACATCGCCATCGTGATCGCTTGTTTTCAGAACATCGTTATTGGGATTGGTGTCACCAGTATTGGTAATGGTTCCTGAAGCGATAGATATACCTGTTCCTGCGGTGTATGTTCCTGCTGGACCAGTAGGACCCTGAGGACCTTCTGGTCCTTCAACATTCCCTACGAATTCACTAGTACCATCGGAATAGAGTAGGGTAAGTCCGCCTCCTTGCAGGATGGTACCGGTTATACTTACACCATCGTTTCCGTCATCTCCTTTCGGTCCTTGAGCACCGTCTTGTCCATCATTGCCGTCTTGTCCATCATTTCCAGCATCTCCTTTTACACCTTGGATTCCTTGTTCGCCCTGGATTCCCTGATCACCGGTATCTCCTTTGTCCCCTTTGTCTCCTTTCGGTCCTTGTGTGCCAGCAGGACCTTCAGGACCTTGTATCTGTCCGACAGCGTTCCACATATTTCCATCCCATACATATCCTGTTCCTGTATTCTGATCGATAAACATATCGCCTATCGCTCCATTATAGTTTGGGTCTAAATTTCCAGAGCCATTGACAGAACCTACAATGGTTACGCCTGTACCGTCTTGGCCGTTGTCTCCCTTCGGTCCTTGTGCTCCGTCATCTCCCTTATCACCCTTGTCTCCTTTTTCACCAGTATCCCCTTTTACTCCTTGTATACCCTGGACACCTTGATCTCCTGTATCTCCTTTGTCTCCTTTTTCACCGGCAGGTCCTACTTCTCCTTGATCTCCCTTATTGCCTTGAGGACCTTGAATCTGTCCGACCGCATTCCACATATCTCCATCCCATACGTAACCGGTACCTGTATTCTGATCGATAAACATATCCCCAAGAGCACCAGTATAATTCTGATCAAGTTCAACTTCCCCATTGACAGAACCCACAATGGTTACTCCCGTTCCTGCTTCTCCTTTTTCTCCTGTATCACCCTTGTCCCCTTTGTCTCCTTTTTCACCGGCAGGTCCTACTTCTCCTTGATCTCCTTTTTCCCCTGCTTCTCCTTTTTCTCCAGCGGGTCCCTGGATAGAACCGACATTGACCCATTCTGATCCATCCCATACATAACCATCTCCAGTAGAAGAATCTATGATCATATCACCGACGTTGCCATCATAGTTTAGATCTAGTTGGTCTGAATTAGAGACAGAACCTACGACGGTTACACTGTTGCCCTCATTTCCTTTTAGATCTACGAATTCTCCGAAACTTCCATCGGGATTCTGAAACCTTATCCGAGTTCCATCCCACTCAAATGCTGGAGAAGGGCCAGGTGTAGAACTACCACTATTAAGTGCATACATGGCATAGGGCACAGAAAGCAACTGAGTTGTTCCTAAGTCATTTCCATCTGCAAGAACTTGCATAAAGTAAGGACCCTTAGACCAGTCGACAGAGGACATATCTTCCGTGCTTCCTACTTGGAGGTTGATTATGCCAGAAGCATTCGTCTTAGTCTCCATCTGTTCTTGGTATACTACTGTTCCTGTCGGTCCACCTTGTTTAATTCTAAAACCTATGGTGATGTCCTGGAAAGAACGGGTATTTCCGTCAGCGTCTTTAATAACCGCTTGGTAGTTAAAGGAAGCTGGTGCCTGTGCTGCTATCCATCCTGTTGCTAGTAGGATGATCAAGCATGTAATTGAGTGTTTTATAAGTTTCATATATAGTAGAATTATTCTTTTTAAGTATGCATTAGTTAGATAGGGTGACCCATGTGACAAACTTCATTCCGTAGTCAGAATGGAGGATTACACCATAGAGTCCATTAGGTAGATTGTTGAGGTTGATGTTGTTTTTGTTTCCGGAAGGTTTATTGAGGTGCCTAACCTTTTTGCCTTGAGCATCACAGATACTAAAACCCTGGATGAGACCTTCCGTATCATCATAAGATATGTTGATATAGTCTGAGGTGGGATTCGGAAATACATGGACATCTAAGGGGATAGAATTGATGTCAATGACCGGAGTAGAACCACCGACTTCCCCGGAATGGAATCCTTGATTGATAATTAATTGCTCGTTCTCATAAGAGAATATAATTACCTCTCCAAGAGTAGACTCCATTCTGAGGGTGCCTTCACTCATCAACGCATAAGGTGATATAATTTCCTTTTCGATGACAAGTTGTGCATAGGATGAGCATCCTATGCCTATAAACAATACTATGAGAATCCGTGCTTTCATGTTTTATGATTTCGCTTACGCAAATGAAGCACGAATGGATTTCAATTTATTCGCCCACGTGGGTGAAATATGTATGTATAATGAATATAGTCCATAATTCTGGGGTGTTTATTTCCGAATTCTGGGATATGAATGCAGAATTAGGTCTATATATTCAAGGATGATATTAGACGATGGATTTTTAGATTAGGTCTAGGTGTCTCTAGAATAGATTGCATAAAGCACGTACTTAAAACCCCAATTCAAAATAAGCGTTAAGAAGAGAGGTCTTAAGTATGGCGTGCTTAATAGTCATGAAACTATGAGAATTTATTTTATCAGAGTTTGTGGATGAGCATGATATTCAGTGCTCCTATTTCTCCAGAAGATGAATCAATATTGATGATTCCTCCTCCGAATTTACATCCATAATGTCTTTGGTCGGCATCTCCTCTTTGGGTAAGGGTGCACGTGGTGTTAGATATGGTTAAGGACCTTCCTGGGATGGCAATGGTCACTTGACTGGCGCTTACTCTATTGATGGTACAATTATAGGCGAAGTTTACACCTTGGCTTTCAGAACCTATGTTTCCTCCAGCGATGATGACCTCGGCCGGAGCATTAGTCCAAGATTTGGTCTGAGCATCATACTTGAGGATATCCCCTTCTTTGATATTGGTTATGTTTAGGTTGATGCCTGGATCACCTTTGTCTCCTTTCGGTCCTTGCGCTCCGTCTTGTCCATCGTTGCCCGTATCTCCTTTATCTCCTTTCGGTCCTTGTGCACCGTCTTGACCGTCGTTGCCCGGATCACCTTTGTCACCTTTCGGTCCTTGCGCTCCGTCTTGTCCATCGTCGCCTGGATCACCTTTGTCCCCTTTCGGTCCTTGGGCACCATCTTGTCCATCGTCGCCTGGATCACCTTTGTCACCTTTCGGTCCTTGAATCTGTCCGACAGCATTCCACATATTTCCATCCCAGACATATCCTGTACCTGTATTCTGGTCTATGA
>CAZFJO010000141.1:0-9752 GCA_964518915.1 uncultured Saprospiraceae bacterium | reverse complement strand
GCCAGACTCAATTCATAGCTGTATTCGCAAGGTAAATTGTATTCGTCATTTGTTACTTCGCAAGGCGGCTCTTCAGAACATCCAGCGATACCTACCAACGCAGATATTAGGAATAGGTAGTACTTCATTAGGCTTGCTTTGATTGCTTAAGACTACGTCTGAAGGGATGTAAGAGTTGGGTGATTTGAATAAATGTGGAAGTGTATACACATTACGATAATTCTTAATATATTAGCGGCTGATTTACAAAAGGTAAGAAGATATGCCAAAGATTTTAATAGTTGATGACGACAAAGGAATAAGAGCGACACTCCGCGATATACTGGAGTTTGAGAAGTATAAGGTGGAAGAAGCAGTAGATGGGCTTGATGCTGTAGTTAAGATAAAGCAGAATCATTATGATGTTGCGATTCTCGACATAAAAATGCCCAAGATGGATGGCATGGATGTGATAGAGAAGGTCCAGAGTATGAAGCCAGATTTGCCTGTCGTAATGATCTCAGGGCATGGTAATATTGATACTGCAGTAGAAGCAGTTAAGAAAGGAGCATTTGATTTTATTCAAAAGCCGCCAGATCTTAATAGACTACTGATAACCATCAGGAATGCTCTAGACAAGAGTTGCTTGATTACGGAGAAGAAGGTCCTTCAGAAACGGGTTAGAAATAAGCCTGTACAAGAAATAATAGGAAGCTCTAAAGGCATTCAAGCCATTCAAGATACCATAGATAGAGTAGCACCTACAGATGCAAGAGTACTTATAACTGGGCCTAATGGAACTGGAAAAGAGCTTGTTGCAAGGTGGATTCACAATAAAAGTGGAAGAAATGGATCTCCATTGATCGAGGTGAACTGTGCAGCAATTCCTTCTGAATTGATAGAAAGTGAATTGTTTGGTCATGAAAAGGGAGCTTTTACTTCTGCACATAAGCAGAGAGTAGGAAAATTCGAACTCGCTAATGGAGGCACTCTGTTCCTTGATGAAATAGGAGATATGAGCCTATCTGCTCAAGCTAAAGTTCTGCGGGCATTGCAGGAAAATAGGATAACTAGGGTAGGAGGAGATAAGTCGATAGGTGTAGATGTGCGTGTCCTCGCTGCAACGAATAAAGACTTAAGATTAGAGATAGCAAGAGGGAATTTCAGAGAAGATCTTTATCATAGACTTGCGGTAATCATTACCGAAGTACCTTCTCTCAATGATCGTAAAGAGGATATCCCGTTACTTGTAGATCACTTTATTTCTAACATATGCAATGATTATGGTATTGCTAAAAAGCAGATCGATAATGCAGCTGTTAAGCTATTGCAAAATGTAAACTGGACAGGGAATATCAGAGAACTAAGAAATGTAGTCGAAAGATTGATTATTCTTTCTGGTGATTCTATTAAAAAGAAGGATGTCGAGCAATACGTTATCCCGTCAAGTGCCAATAAAACAAAACTTGAGGGCGTATTCGAGAAATTCGACGACATAAAGAAATTACAGCATTACATAGAAAACGAGTTTGATAAGTATAAAGGCGCTTTGGTATAGTATACTGAAGTGAAAGTATATGAATTCCTGGCTTTATTTTAAGGCTAGGAATTTCTATGATAGGAAGAATTTAGTTAAAGAAAAATCGTTATTAAGACGTAAATTTAAAAGCGATTAAAACACATAAAATGGCGGATAGAAAATTAAAAGTGCAAAATGATATTCCTAAAAGGAATATGAAGAAATGGAGTCAGATAAAGGGTGAAAACTCTTGGACTATGTTTAAGGTGCTGGCGGAATTCGTAGATGGAATAGAAACATTGAATAAAATAGGACCTTGTGTCTCCATATTTGGATCTGCTAGAACTAAGCCAGATGAGCCCTATTATAAGTTAGCAACAGAGGTTGCTGCTCGTATGACGGAAGAAGGTTATGGAATCATCACTGGAGGAGGGCCTGGAATTATGGAAGCAGCTAATAAAGGTGCTTACCAAGCTAAAGGAATATCTGTAGGCCTGAATATTGAATTGCCATTTGAGCAGACGCATAATGCCTATATAGATCCTGATAAAAATCTAGACCATAGATATTTTTTCGTGAGGAAGGTTATGTTCGTTAAGTATGCACAGGCATTTATAGTTATGCCAGGAGGCTTCGGAACACTCGATGAGCTATTCGAGGTGCTGACACTTATTCAGACTACTAAGATATCTCCTGTTCCCATTGTTCTTGTCGGAACAGCATTCTGGAGTGGGCTACTTGACTGGGTAAAAGGTACCATGCTCACAGAAGGAAATATCTCCGCTAAAGACCTAGATCTTATTCCAGTTACAGATGATATAGAAGAGATTGTTACCATCATTAATAATTTCTACGGAGGAGACGATACGTCTAGAGTTCTTAAGCCTAATTACGAACTTTAATCAATCGTATATAATCCATCTTACTCCGATCCTTAGCTTCGTATCATACTGTGGGTAATTAACTGCTTGACTGTATACCTGGCCATCGATGAGTTGGAAGATGTTTTCGTACCTTAAGAAAAATCTGAAATCGCTGACCTTAGCGAGCAGAAACAGATCATGATGAGGAAACAAGTCTACGGTCGCTTCACTTGTATAAAATTCTGCTGCAATAGGATTGAATCTTACCCCATCATGCTGGGGTATAATTCTTGATTCTAAGCCTAGCCGGTACTCTAGCGCTCCCTTAAATGGCTTTCCGGTTATATATGTCCTGTTCTTAAATAAGAACGAAGGAAGGTGGTAGATGTTTTGGCTAAAAATCTGATATCCAATATAGTTATACATATGTATCCTCCACCAACTGATATTTGCGGAAGCGTCTAAAACTGTAGCCGAGAATGTGCCTTCAATTAACTCCGGTAGCTGATTTTCATTCCAGAATAACTGATTTTCTCCGACGTACTGATTGAAACCTAGGCGTAAGTCTACATACGGAAATACCACTTCAAGTTTTATATCGGACCCGAATGGTTGTGCATAATCATTGTTTAATACCGACGTCTCATTGGTGATCAATTGTAAGGCAGTTAGTGGATGCCTCTTGCGGTAAAAAGACATACTGCCTCTGGCACGGATTCCGTCTTTTAAATTTAGTTCCGTACTGCCTTTCACTAAAAAATCACCACTTACACTTCCTAGACCTATTTTTCCTAGCGCATTAACTTTTATTCTATCAGAAATAGGCACTATACCTAGTCCAGTTAGAAAAAGATCATTTCTTGTAAAATTACTTGATTCATTATCTAACCAATGAATCGTGTATTCTGCACCTACTTTTCCACTGATTCCCTTTCCTGCATTTCCTATAAGGTATTGATTTAATCTCAGTTTATTGAAGCCCAGAAAATGTCTCAGGCCTCTGTCCTCAGTTAAGAAAGAACCGTAATATCCTTGATCATTAGAAGTGTTTTCATCAGCATATTTTTTAAATCCAGCTTCATAAGAAATGGCAGATTCTATTTTAAATCTTGCTACTGCAGTTGAATCTAGAAATGAGTAAATATGTCTGGCAGCTAAAATCCTTTCTTGGTATCTAAGGGCTCCACTGGTATTCGTAACAGGTATCGACATTCTCTGTCCGCTGAATTGTTCATTGAACGAATCAAAGGATTGTATACCTCCATTATGCTCCTCCGTATTAACTACATTGATGAAATTGAAAAATAATTCGTGCTTCGATTTTTCTGGTAAGATATGAATACCTATACCGAAGTTGGTATGCTTAACTGCCTGCTCTGTATAAAATCCTTCTTGATTGATTCTGTGATAATTTAAACTTAAGCTTACGCCGTCCGAAAAGGATCTGGCGAAATCCGTTTTTACAATGAAATTCTGTTGCCCTCCTACAGGAGAAAAAGTGAAATCTCCAAAGGGTCTATTCACATCATAGAATCGAAAATTTTCTACTGTTAAATTATAGACATCATAAGCATGATAGCCATAGTTGGTTCCCATGTGGTGTTCCGGATCGTATAAAATCGGTCTAGCTGCCGAACCTGCATTTCCCAGATTCATATATTCTCGATCACGAGCTCTGCTTATGTCGATGGCATGAAAATAATTACCGAGAGACGTATCTGAAAAATAGGTTCTCTTATTTATATCTCGTAAGTTGAAGAACTTAATGACCGTACTGTCAGGTATTCCAGAGAAAATAGCTGAATCAGAAAGCAGCGGATTACTGGAAGGGAAGTTATTCTGAGTTTGAGAATTAGGTGGTGCACCTGACGGAAATTGTCCGTACATACTTGTCGAAGTGCATACGAGTAAAACAGCAATTATGGTCTTAAAAAAATCCATGTCTTGAAACAACGAGGCCTATCCTCTCTCTGTGATTTATCTAAGTCCAAATATAACTTCTTTAACTTACTGGTAAGCGTTACTTGAGCACTTTAATCTCTTCGATGTTTTTTTGCTTCATCTTTTCGCCTATCTGCTGAGAAGCCGTAAAAGAGGCTACCATATTGGTCAGCATATCACTTGCTGAGCTTGGATTGTTAGGAAGCAAGATAAGGTTGCTATTGGTTGTTTCTCCTATTGCTTGTAAGGTGTCATAATGTTGCGTTATAACAATTAGGGCAGATGCTTCCTGAGAATTGATACCTACTGTATTTAGGATCTCTACTGAATCTTCAAGACCTTTGGCAATTTCTCTTCTTTGGTCTGCGATTCCCTGTCCTTGCAATCGCTTGCTTTCAGCTTCAGCTCTAGCCTTAGCTACTATCCGTATTCTTTCCGCTTCCCCTTCATATTCTGCAGCTATCTTCTGTCTTTCTGCAGCATTGATATGGTTCATTGCATTCTTTACCTGTTGATCAGGGTCTATGTCTGTTACTAGTGCCTTCACAATGCTGTATCCATACGTATTCATCGCCTCTTCGAGTTCTCTCTTGATGGCATTGGCTACGTCGTCTTTTTTTACGAAAACATCATCCAGTTTCATCTTAGGTACCTCTGCTCTTACTATGTCGAATACGTAAGAAGTAATCTGGTCTTCTGAGTTTTCAAGTCGGTAGAAACTATCATAAATCTTATCTCTGAGGATTCTATACTGTACAGAAACTTTAATCTTAACGAATACGTCGTCAAACGTCTTCGTTTCGACCAGAACGTCTAGCTGTTGGATTTTAAGACTTACTCTTCCAGAAACCTTATCGACAAATGGTATCTTAAAATTGATTCCTGGTTGTTTAATAGAATGGAACCTTCCGAATCGTTCTACAAGAGCTGCTGTCTGTTGCTTAACAGTGAACAAGCCCGTCATCAGCATAACGATTAAAAAGAAACCTATCGGTATAAGGAAAGGAGTGTAGTCCATAATCTTTGTTATTTTATTGCAATTAATATCTTGGTAATAAGATATGTATATAACCGTGAAATTGAAAATAATTATCTACTAAACCAATCCTTGTGTCGATAAATTCTTTACTTAATAATAGGATTATAGTACATTGATATCCATGGGGAGATTCTTATACATCATATTTAAGTTGATCTTGATAATTGTACTTCCATTCATTATCTTGATAAGGAGTTCGGTATACATTCATGAAAATTACAATTTCGGCGCTTATCCATCGATTTTAGGAGGAGTCATTATTGCTTCCATACTTATCATGGTTTATTTTACAATCGTGTATGGGCGGATAGCAGATAAGGTGGGAGACCTGGGCTTGCTCAAGAAAAAGTGGATCGTTGCTTTTCTTATTGTTTTAGGGTATAGTATCCATGGAATATTTTTCATGTCTCCTGATAATTTTAAGAATTCAGAGATAAAAAGTGAAATCACTAAGTTGCATCCACTTTTAAGACTCGGTGTTTCTACCTTAGTTATGATCGATAAGGACATGTTGATAACCGATGCCAGTAGGGTAGTTGAAGACTATGATAAGATGGGGCTTAATAGGAATAGTAGATCTCTGCACATACCTCAGAAAGATGGTTATGCATACGCCGTTGACCTGAGGACCAATGGTCGCAACGAAATAAGAAATAAATCTACTCAACTCTTCTTTAAGTTGCTAGGATTTAAAACATTGCGTCATGTAGGGACATCTGATCATCTTCATATATCCCTACACTCACACTACCGATAAAATATTAATCTTCTAGGACTTCGGGCGCCATTCCCATGTTGCTGAATCCACCATCGTGATAGAGATTCTGCATGGTTACCATTCTCGTTAAGTCAGAGAATAGGGTGATGCAATAATCAGCACATGCCTCAGAAGAAGCATTTCCGAGTGGAGACATCTTATCTGCATAACCGAAGAAATCACTAAATCCTTTGATTCCAGAGCCTGCCGTCGTTATAGTAGGAGATTGAGAAACCGTATTAACCCGTACTCTGGCTTTCTTAGCCCAGTGGTAGCCGAACGATCTTGCGAAACTCTCTAGTAAGGCCTTAGATTCGGCCATTTCATTATAGTCTGGAAACGTTCGTTGCGCTGCTATATAAGACAGGGCTACAATAGATCCCCATTCATTCATGGCGTCTAGATTCATAGCTGTCTGCATCAGTTTATGGAAGGAAATAGCAGATATATCGAACGTCTTTTTCATCCAGTCGTAATTGAGTTCCGTGTAGCTTTTTTTCTTCCGAACATTGATAGACATAGCTACTCCATGTAGGATGAAATCAATCTTACCACCTAGAATCTCCATGCTCTTAGTGATCAAGTTTTCTAGATCTTCTAGACTGGTTGCGTCTGCAGGTATAACCTCACAGTTTAGTTTTTCTGCCAGTTCTTGTATCTGTCCGAAACGCATTGCCACAGGCGCATTAGTCAATACAATTTCTGCACCTTGTTCCTTGCATTTTATCGCAATCTGAGAGGCAATAGATTTTTCATCTAGCGCTCCGAATATTATTCCTCTTTTACCTTTTAATAGATTATGTGACATGGTTCTCGTTGTTTAATTGAATGACAAATATAATAGGTTCTACGAATTGAGTAGTTGACGAGCATTTTCAAGCGCTTCATGAGTGACTGGATCTCCTCCTAGCATTTTTGCTATTTCCTTTTCGATGTCTTTTTCACTTACTTCTACAACCTTGGTTATGGTCTTGTTTTTTGTGTCTTCCTTAAATATCGCAAAGTGGTGGTTCCCTTTAGAAGCGATCTGTGGAGAATGGGTAATGCATATAGTCTGGTGTTTTTTACTTAATTTTCTTAAGATAATACCCATCTTCATAGATACATTTCCAGAAATCCCTGTATCGATTTCATCGAAGATCAGGGTGGGCATGGTTACAGCATCGGCCATGATCGATTTTATGGCAAGGTTAAGTCTAGATAATTCCCCTCCAGAAGCCACCTTACCCATAGGCTTGAAGTCTCCACCCTTGTTCGCTCGGAAGAGAAACTGGATGCGATCTATTCCGCCCGGTTTTAATTTTTCTTCTTGCAACAGATCTATCTTTAGTTGTGCATTGTCCATGGACATGGTATGGAGGATTTTTACAACTGCATCCTCTGTTTTCTTAAGGACACCTTTACGCTTGGTGCTCAGTTTTTTTGCTTTCGCAAATAAGCCTTTTTCCGCCTTATCAATCTTAGTTGTAAGTTGACCTATTTTTTCTTCTAAGGTACTGTGATCTGCAACTGTATCTGATAATTTTTCATGTAACAGAAGCAGTTCTTCTTCAGTGCTTAAGCGATGTTTGCTCAGTACTCTATTTATTACATCTAGTCTTTCTGCGCTTTCTTTCTGAGATTGAGGATCCATATCTATACCGTCAGAAATGCTACTTGCTTCATCTGCAATCTCATGTAACAATTCTATGGCTATGGCCACCTTATCATTAAGGCTAGATAATGAAGAAATATCCTCGGCAGAAGACGATATGGGTCGCGCTAGGTCGGTAAGATTATTAATTATAGAGTGCTCATTCTCAGAAACAGCGTGCACGATGGCCTGACAGGATTGAATGACTTCATCACTCTGTTCCATGAGTTTCGTTTTACGCTCTAGTTCAGACAATTCTCCTGGCTCTAAGTTTATCAGATCTAGCTCTTTCAATAAGAACTGATTGAAGTCATTTTCTTGATTGGCCTTAGCCAACTGGTCTTCATGTTTTTTTCTTAATTGTACCATTTTCTTCCACTCTTCATATCCCTCTTCATAAGCTTTTCGATCTTGGATGGTAGCAGCAATACTATCCACGATATCTAGTTGTTTTCCTTCTTCATTGATGTCTCTAGAATCGAATTGCTGGTGTAAGTCGACCAGAGATTTAGACAGTTGCTTAAGTACATCCAGAGTGGTCGGAGTATCATTGATAAATGCTCTAGATTTCCCAGAAGCATTGATTTCTCTTCTGATAGAGCAAGTCTCTTCATAGTCTAGATCATATTGCTCGAAAAAATCCTGCAATTGATATTGAGATACCTGGAATGTACCTTCCACTATACACTTGGCTTCCTTATTATAGAGTACAGATGTATCTGCTCTTTCTCCTAAAATAAGACCTAAAGCCCCTAGCAATATAGATTTACCTGCACCGGTTTCTCCTGTGATAACTGTAAGGCCATCCTTGAAGTGAAGATTTACTTCTTCAATTATTGCGTAATTTTTTATTTCTAAGGATTTCAACATATGGCGAAATTAAGGAAGTGTAGCCCAAGTACGAAAAGATATCCTAAGTGTTTAGCAATTATCTTTTTAGAGCCTGCTTTAAAGCAGGATTAATATTGGTATATCCCAGTCCTTCTGCCTGTGATAGCGAATATTTAGCTTCTTCTAGTCGACCTATATTAGCTAAGGATTCAGCTCTTCGGTAATGATAGATGCCTTTATCTGGATTTATTTCTATCGCCTTATCGATAGAAGCTATCGCCGTTTCGAATTGTTTCATCGCTGCTTCTATATTTCCTTTTTCATACCAGATATCAGAATTATAGGTATTGTATGAAATATAGGTTCGATAGTCTTGTAGCGCTTCTTCGAATCTTCCTTGTTGTCTGAGAATAATAGATCGATTGATATAGCCAGTCAGTTGGTCAGGCTTTAATTTTAACCCCTCGTTTAACATTGTTATTGCTTCATTAATTCTTCCTAATCTAGCTAGGGCAGCGCCATTGTTTATTTTATATTCACCATTATTAGGGTCAATCTGTATGGCTTGGTTATAATCTGCCAAGGCCATGTTGAGCGTGTCGGGAGATTTTCCTATTTCAAAAAACAGTTTCGCCCTAGAGTTATATGACTGGTGATGGCGTGGATTGATTTTAAGTGACATAGAATAATCAGCGAGCGCTTTATGGTGTTGATCTTTGTCCCGATAGTAATTGCCCCTATTCTGGTAAGGTACATCCGTTTTCTCGTAATGCTTGATGACATGCGACCACAACGTTTCTGAATTTTTCCAAACCAATGTCTGGTTCAAGGTCATACCTGAATACAAGAGTAAAGGTAATCCTATAGCAGCCATTTTTACAGTTCGATTCTGAATCTTAGGCAATAGATTTTTATCAAGATAATACCCGATAATAAAAAATATTCCGAAGTAAGCGATATACGTAAATCTATCAGCAAGGTATCCTTGTCCAGCGCCTACAATCTGTAACATCAGTATGACATTTGTCAAGAAAAATAACAAACCAAATACCCACACTTTTCTTTCTTTTTTCCATAAGGTGAATACCGCATAAGCGAAAATCGGAAATATTAAAATAGTTGTCTTATATAAGATAGACATTCCTTCCGGATATGGATACAAGGGAGACATCTCATACGGAATTATAGAC
>CAZFJO010000140.1:4309-9765 GCA_964518915.1 uncultured Saprospiraceae bacterium | reverse complement strand
CAGTATAACTTCTATAGAGAGATCTAGATTGAATAAGGTCTGTATTTTACTTCTTAAGAATTATTGTAAGCCCATCTCTTATAGGAAGCATGACTTGCTCTACCCGCTGATCATGAAGTATTTTTTTATTGAAGGCATCCATGATTGCTGTATCCTTATCCTTCTGACTGTTGACAACCTTACCGCTCCATAGCACATTGTCTACTAGAATGATGCCTTCCGGATTCAGATTTTCTATGACAAGATCGAAGTACAGTCCATAATCTTTCTTTCCAGCATCGATGTAGATTAAGTCGTATTGATCGTCTAAGGTAGGGACTATTTTCTTAGCGTCACCCCATAACTGGTTTATGGTTTCTGCTAATCCTGCTTGCGCAAAAAACTTTTCTGATATATGCTTAAGTTCGATATTAGACTCGATGGTAGTCAGGCTCCCACCTGATGTCAATCCCTGTGCTAAACAGATGGCAGCATACCCTGTAAAAGTCCCTATCTCAAGAATTTTAAGAGGTTGCTTTATTTTAGAAATAATACTGAAAAGCTGACCTTGTAGCGGACCTGATATCATCTGTGGAGATAAGGTCTTAAGGTGGGTTTCTCTTTCTAGCTGAGACAGTATTTCTTGTACTGATGTAGAATGATCCTGGCAATAAGTAGATAACTTCTTAAGAGAGAAATTCATTTCGCGAATATAAAATAGATTATTTTAATCTACTTTTTAATGTAGGATAGATGAAGACAGCAAGAATGATAATAATGCACCCTAGGTAGAACCGAGAATTGAGTTGCTCGTGTTCTTTCAATAGTACTGCAGCGAGGATAATACCATATACAGGTTCTAGATTGATGGTGAGATTAACCGTGAACGCACTAAGGTGTTCTAGTGCACGCAATGTAAGTACGTAGGCAAGGACTGTACAACCGAGTGCAAGCACACCTATAAGTACCCAATCTTGAGTCCCCACAGGAAGGAAAGAATTTGACGTAGAATGAGAAAATGGAAGAATAAGACTTACACACAACCAAGCGCCCAGCATTTCTAAAAAAGTCATTGTCTGTGCATCCGTATCTTGTATCCACTTCTTATTTAAAACAGAAAATAGGGCAGCAAGAAATGCAGAGACCAGGCCTACTGCTAGTCCAGTTAGGTAAGACAGGTCGATGGAGAAGGCAATAAATGACATGGCTGGAATGATAACTATACCGACACTTAAGTCTATCCATGACAATCTATTTTTCAACAGTGCTGGCTCTAGTAGGGAAGTAAACAGAGCCGTTGTTGCCATACAGACGAGGGCGATGGAAGCATTGGACAGTTTTATCGACCCGAAAAATGTAATCCAGTGGATGCCTACAATAGCTCCTATGCCTATAAACTTAAGTATGGTTTTCTTATCGAGCGCGTGAAGGGTCTTTCCGAAACCGATCAGAACCCCTAGACATAAGGTAGCGATACATACCCTCCACCAGACGAGATTGACCGCTGTTAGGGTGATAAGATCACCTATGATGGCCGTGAATCCGTATAACAACACAGAAAAGTGAATGAAGAAATATGCTTTCTTTTTAGGAGTCATAACCTTTCTATATCAATGGAGTTGATGATCGATGTACCTTTTTCCTTCTTTCCGCAGAGGGACAATTGCGGAAGGAAATGTCGAAAAATAAAATCTACCAAAAGCACATATAAAAATGGATATAAAGTAAAAACCAAGCGTGTGTGCAGTTGTAAGTGTGTGTTTTAATACCATTCGGAGTAAATTAATGACAAAAGAGATGAAAATAATGGTCGTTTACCAACAAATGTCTCCATAATTTCTCCATAGCCGATGAATTGATTTACTTTTGTGTTTTTAAAGTTGACGCAATTATTCAATTATGATTTCAATAGGAGACAAAGCCCCGTCTTTCACACTAAGAGCTACAGATAAATCTGAGCATTCTCTTTCTGCCCACCAAGGTAGAAATGTTGTTTTATTATTTTTCCCTCTTGCATTTACTGGAGTATGTACAGATGAACTCTGCATGGTCAGAGATGAAAAGTCTATCTACGATGGATTGGATGCAGATGTAGTTGCTATATCTGTAGATTCATTGTTTACACTAGACAAGTACAAGGCGGAACAGGGCTACAATTTTCCACTGTTGTCAGATTGGAATAAAACGACAGCTTCAGCTTATGATACCTTGTACGAGGATTTCGTATTGGATATGAAAGGTGTTGCTAAAAGATCTGCATTCGTCATTGATAGAGAAGGCATCGTGAGATATGCTGAGGTTCTTGAAAGTGCAGGAGACTTGCCAGATTTTAATAAAATAAAGGAAACTTTAGCTGGACTCAACTAGTTAGAGATATTGACGATAAAGAAAAGCTATCAGAATGAACTCCATTGAAAATTCTTATGACTTCAGTGAATTACTACAAGAAGAGGAAGTAGCCGTTGCAACCGAAGTTTCTAAACTTATAGTCTATAACGACGATTTCAATACATTTGATTGGGTGATCCAGTGTTTTATGGAAGTGTGTAGTCATACTTATGAGCAATCAGAGCAATTGTCCTTATTGGTCCACTTTAAGGGCAAAGCCATCGTTAAGACTGCCGCTATGGATGTACTTAAGCCTATGAAGGATGCCCTAGTTGATAGAGGTCTTTCTGCCGTCATAGAAACACTTGTAGAGGAGTAATAAGACCACCATTTCTTTATATCTAAATCAGATAGCGCACCTTTTCTGTTGGTTATAAAACAATGATTCTCCTAGATCCTCAGAATCCAGTATTTCCTTCTTATGAATCCACAGATTCTACTGGTATTATCGCTGTAGGCGGAAAAATAGATGTATCTACTTTATTGTTGTCATACCGCCAAGGCATCTTTCCATGGTATAATGATGAACTTCCGCTCTGGTGGAATCCCGATCCTAGATTCGTTCTTTATCCGGAAGAACTAAAGATTCCTAAGTCTATGCGATCTTATTTTAATCAAGGAAAATATAGCGTGACTTTCAATCAGAATTTCAGAGAGGTTATGATTCGTTGTCGCGATAAAAAAAGGAAAGGACAAGGAGGAACTTGGATCAATGACAGATTCATAGAAGCATATACGGAAATACACCATATGGGGCATGCATTATCCGTAGAAGTATACGACGGAGACCACATTGTAGGAGGGTTATATGGTGTCCTACTAGGGAAGATATTTTATGGCGAATCTATGTTTACCGATATGCCTAATGCTTCTAAATATGGTTTTATATCCTTAGTGAGACATTTGCGTAAAGCGGGAATAACCATCATAGACTGTCAGCAAGAAACACCCTTACTCGGAAGTCTAGGAGCTAGAAACATTGCCAGAAATAAATTTATGGAGTATATCGTGTCTAATCGAGGTGTAGAAAATCACGATACCTATAATTACTTGTCATCCATAAGATGATATAATGAATATTCAAGTAATATTAATCATCCTCCTTCTGGACAGATCATAGATAAGCCCTTACCTTTAGGGTATAAATAATCGCTACATAATATAAGTATGAAAGATACCATCGATTCTTCCATGAAGTCTGTAAAAACAGATTTATTCCAGCATCATGATTATTATCAAGTAGATGCCTTGCTTACAGAAGACCATATCCTTGCTAGAGATGCTGTAAGAACATGGGTTAAGCAAGAAGTAAGCCCTATTATCGAAGCTTATGCTGAGAAAGCAGAGTGCCCTCAACATCTATTTAAGGGACTGGCTGAGATAGGTGCCTTCGGACCTAGCTTGCCTGTGAAGTATGGTGGAGGTGGCATGGACGAGATTGCCTATGGAATCATTATGTCAGAGCTAGAACGAGGAGATTCTGGAATCCGGTCTATGGCTTCTGTGCAAGGATCGCTAGTTATGTATCCGATCTATAGATTCGGTTCAGAAGAACAGAAGATGAAATACCTTCCTAAACTTGGCTCTGGAGAATACATAGGATGTTTCGGTCTTACTGAACCCGATCACGGTTCTAATCCGAGTGGCATGGTAAGTAACCTTAAAAAGAAGGGAGATGGATACTTACTCAATGGGGCTAAGATGTGGATTACTAATTCTCCAGTGGCAGATGTTGCTGTCGTCTGGGCCAAGGATGAAGACGGTGCGATTACAGGCGTTATTGTAGAGAAAGGCATGGAAGGATTTTCAGCACCTGAAATCCATGGGAAGTGGTCGTTGAGGGCATCGATTACAGGGGAACTGGTATTCGAAGATGTATATATTCCTGCTGAGAATGTTCTACCGGGGGTAAAGGGACTAAAGGGTCCACTCTCTTGCTTGTCTAAGGCTAGATATGGAATCGCATGGGGTGCAATAGGAGCTGCACTGGACTGTTATGACACGGCACTTCGGTACAGCATGCAGCGAGAGCAGTTCGGTAAGCCGATTGCACAGTTCCAGCTGACACAGAAGAAGTTAGCCGAGATGGTAACCGAGATTACTAAAGCGCAATTGCTTGCATGGCGACTAGGAACCCTTGCTAATGAAGGCAAAGCCAGCCCCGCTCAGATTTCTATGGCTAAGAGAAACAACGTGCATATGGCGCTAGAAATCGCCAGAGAATCTAGGCAGATTCTAGGCGGAATGGGTATCACTAATGAGTATCCGATTATGCGGCACATGATGAATCTTGAGACCGTTCTTACCTACGAAGGCACCCACGACATCCATCTTTTAATTACCGGAATGGATGTTACTGGCTTGAATGCTTTTAAATAGGAAGACCGTTTCCACGTTAAAAGAGACTTAAAAGTAATTTTTTTAGACTTATGGCCTTTATTTCGTAGTTATAATGCAGTATATTGATCATTCGACTCAATGCTGAATATGATGACTTTTAGATTCCTTATAGGATTTCTTGCTTACTTTCTTATCAGTCCTTTATCTGGACAAGAGGGTAGTATAGAAGTAATTAATTCGTCTTTTGAAGGGATACCTAGAAAAGGAGTGGACAATTTCGTTCTAAATGGATGGAGGGATTGTGGCTTGGTTTTCTTTCCAGGAGAAACACCACCCGATGTGCACCCTGATAATCGAGCCTGGGAGAATGTAACCATGCCTTCTGATGGAAACACTTATGTCGGCCTAGTAGTAAGAGACAATGATTCCTGGGAATCAATAACACAGAGATTGAGTACGCCTATAAAAGCGGACAAGTGCTATACGTTTTCAATCTATCTTATGCGATCATCGCAATATGTAAGTCTCACTAGAAGAGCCATCGAATTGAAAGGCAGGAACAAAATGGAAAATTATCAAGAACCTGTCGTATTGCGTATATGGGGAGGATCGGGCTTCTGTAACCAGCGAGAGTTACTCGCAGAATCCGTACCGATCCGCAACGATGAGTGGGCAGAGTATACCTTCGATATAAAGCCTGGATTTAACCATAGATATTTCACCCTTGAGGCATTCTATAAAACACCTGT
>CAZFJO010000140.1:0-4209 GCA_964518915.1 uncultured Saprospiraceae bacterium | reverse complement strand
AGGTTACAGTTTAAAGGATACGGAAGACGCAACTTGATTGCTAACGATAAGACGGCTTTCGGTCGCCAGAAAAACCAACGTGTAGAAATCAAGATACTGGATTTTGACACGACAGGGTAGACCATTCTTCATTGTATTCCTAGTCTATTCATTTCTATGGTTGTTACCTACTGAAGGATTAACCCAGACCGCAATTAATTTTTCTAAGCACAGATTATCCTTTCTCGGAGGTACATCTGATTTTATCAATGTGTCGTATAATTATCGATGGCTGGGAGGACAGTATACATTCAGAAAGCGATTTAAAGAAACGGGCAATGTGTTTTATTTTCTGCAACCTGGTATGCTCTTATCTCAATATCTGCCTTCGCCCGATTCAGCAGTTAAGAAAACGGGTTTCGAATTGGGTTTAAACCTAGGGCTGGGTTATCGTTATAGATCCTGGAATATAGAACTCGGTTCTGGACCTTATTACATGGGCGCAGATATAGATAGACAAGTCCGAGGGTTCTTATTCAACAATCAATTGTTCCTGAGGTATGGTCATGGAAGTTGGGGTTTATCCATAGGATTTCGACACATCAGCAACGGTGAAGTCCGATTACCGAATGGAGGCATCAATTCTCTTATAGCTGGCGTGGACTATCTCTGGCATTAAACCACTTTATTAAGTCTAGTTACATCTTATACCATTTTTCCTCAGTCTTACCAGAAGCGATGGCATGATAGATGAATTCCATACCTCTCACGCCATCATCAACTGTAGGGAAATCATTGTACATGGGATCTACTTCCTTCCCTTCTAATCTTGCTTGTATACACTTAGCGAAATTCCGATAAATATTAGCGAAAGCTTCTAAGTACCCTTCTGGATGACCTGCTGGAATCCTAGTGTGGGCTTGCGCTTCTGGATACAAGGTCCCTACACCTGTACGGATAATTTCCATCGGTTTATCTAGATGCTTTACAATGAGGGTGTTCGGTTCCATCTGGAGCCATGACAAGCCAGCCTGCTCACCGTATATTCTGATATTGAGTCCATTTTCTTCTCCTGCCGATATCTGACTACACGAGAGGATGCCCCGTGCGCCGTTCTCGAATTTCAACAATATATTCGTGTCATCATCCAGTTGTCGACCTGGAACGACGATTCCTACATCTGCACACATTTCTGTGATCTTTAATCCAGTAATGTATTCTGCTAGATTCTCCGCATGGGTTCCGATATCGCCTAGAGAACCTCCGATTCCAGAACGAGAAGGATCAGTTCTCCATGACGCTTGCTTCTGGTCCGTCCCCTCTAAGAAGGTAGACAACCATCCTTGTGGATATTCTACAACAATCTTTCTGACCTTTCCTATGTCTCCCGCAGCGATCATAGCCTTGGCTTGCTTGACCATGGGATATCCTGTATAATTATGTGTCAGGGCAAATATCTGTCCCGAAGACTCCACGATCTTTTTTAACGCATATGCTTCCTCTAAATTATAAGTCATGGGCTTGTCGCAGATGACATGGAATCCATTTTCTAGGGCCAATTTAGCCGGAGGAAAATGTACATGATTAGGCGTAACAATAGAAACGAAGTCCATCCGCACATCAGCCGGCAGCTCTTTTTCTTTTAAAATCATTTCCTCGAATGATCCATACGCCCTATCGGCCGTTACATATAGTTCTTTACCACTTTTTTTACTTCGTTCAGGGTTGCTGCTAAATGCACCACACACCAGTTCTATCTGTCCGTCTATAGCGGCGGCCATTCTATGTACCCCACCTATAAAGGCTCCCTGGCCTCCACCGACCATTCCCATTCTTAATTTCCTCATGAAAAATTTATTTGATTCGAAAGTAAGGAGACCATGTCAATATTTTCAGATATAACGGCAATTTATTCCTTAACTGAGAAAGTAAGGCCAGCATTCTTAATTAGGCGATCACCGAGGGAATCTCCCATCGCTGCAACTGGTGTTACTACACCATAACAAGATGGAAGGTTTTCTTGATCCATGGCTAAGCATACGGCTGCCTCTCCGAGCATCTTAGAAGTAGACCCATAGCCAGGATCCATATCTCCCGTCATCTGAGTCGTGAATGATTCTCCCGCATTCGTTTTTCCCTTAAACAGCAACTTGTAGAAACCATTTTTTCTTTCTGCCTCAGAAGGACCTTCTCCTGGATCCGGGAGAAACTTGTCTACAACTTTCCTCATCATAGTGCCAGGTTTCGGACCCATGACCAAGCCAGTTACGGTATGTGTCATTTTACCACTCATCTTGCCTTTCCATCCATTGCCAGTGAGAATTGCTTCATCATATTGAAATTCAGAACCATAAGGAAATCCACGCAATGCATGTCCTCTCCGGACAATCTTAGTATTTATATTTCCCATGACGAATGGCGCTATCCACGATTTAAATTGTGGATCGTATACCACTTTATTTAAATCCTTTCTGTCTTTACCTGTCCGCTCTTCTGTAGGATTTAATCCATAAGGATCCATAAGAACTTTCCAGATTGAGGCGTCACCTATGGCTTCAGCAATCACATTCTGACCACTTGCCAGTGTACCGCCACTGAACTTGCCTTTCATCGCTCTTACTCGCATACTTACAGTAGAACAGTAAGCGCCTAGTTTTTCTTTCGATTGATTCTGATGGTAGTACAATCCGTAGTCAGACGGTATTGAATCGAAACCACACGAGTGAACGATTTTTAATTTTTTTGACTTTGCCATTTCATGGTGAGCATCTATCATCCTTCTCATCCATGGAACCTCTCCAGATAAATCACAATAATGGGCGGATTGAGTTACGCAAGACGCAAGAAGGTCATTGCCATACTTAGCATAAGGACCTACCGTAGTACACACGACTTTAGTCTGAGCAGTCATCTGATCTAGCGCAGCCTTATCCGTAGAATCGGCTATGATGATGCTGGCATCACATCCTATGTTCTGTCTTACTTGTTCGAGTTTTTTTTCATTTCTACCAGCCATGGCCCATCGCAGAGCTGTACCACTATATTGGTTGTGTAGGTATTCAGCGACCAATCTTCCCGTAAATCCAGACGCACCGTATACAACGACATCATATTGCTTGTTCATATTGTGTTGATTATTGACAAGCTTTAATATACACAGAGCTTCTTTCCTTCCCTCATAATTTTAGCCTTCCGGCAAATATTTTCTTGAGATACTTGACTCATTAAATAATTGTTTCTATATTGGTCGGCTTTTTCATCGTATAATTGACGAAAATAACGACATATGCAAATTACAGTAAAAGGAAGAGGGGCTCAACTTAACCCGCATAACCCATTCCTAAGTGAGATAAGATCTAAGCAACCGTTTCTATTCAATGACGAAAAAGAAGAAGGAAAACTTAGAACGAATATAATTGAAGTAGATGCTAAGTCTATTTTAACTAAGAATACCAGCCCTGATGTCCCCGGAGCGTATAGTGTCAATCCATACCAAGGGTGTGAACATGGTTGTGCATATTGTTATGCGCGCAATACACATCCTTACTGGGGATACAGTGCTGGACTAGATTTCGAAACCCAGATTATGGTTAAGCGCAACGCTCCAGAATTGTTAGATAAAGCGCTGTCTAGGAAATCATGGAAGGCCAGCCCCATTATGCTTTCTGGCAATACGGATTGTTACCAGCCAATTGAGAAGAAGTTTATGATTACCAGAAGGTTGCTTGAAGTTTTCTGGAAGCACAAGCATCCAGTAAGCATCATAACTAAGAATAGCCTTATTCTGAGAGACATAGATATCCTTAAGAATATGGCTTTACACAACTTGGTTCATGTGTCTGTTTCTATCAATACGCTGGATGATAAATTAAGACAAAAACTGGAGCCTAGAACGGCCAGCGTCAATAAGCGTCTTCAGTTAATAAAAGCCCTTACGGATCAGGGGATTCCAGTTACGGCTCTTGCTGCTCCCATTATTCCAGGATTAAATGATCAGGATATCATCCCTCTTGTTAAGAAAGTGGCTGAAGCAGGTGCTCGGACAGTGAGGCAGATTGTAGTAAGGTTGAATGGAGATGTTGCAGAAATATTTTCAGATTGGTTGGGTCATCATTATCCAGATCGACGGTCTAAAGTGCTTAATAAGATCAAGTCATTGCACGGTGGAAAACTGGGTAATAGTATTTTAGGAAACCGCATGAAAGGTTCTGGAATTATTGCAGATATTAT
>CAZFJO010000139.1:0-9770 GCA_964518915.1 uncultured Saprospiraceae bacterium | reverse complement strand
ATATAGCGATCCCTAACCAGGCTCTTACATTATACAATGTTCCACTGTCCGCTCCTATCATTGTCCCTGTAGGTTCTACCCTTGTATATGAGTTATATTCTCTAGGGGGGGATAGTTTTTCATAGGGAGTAATAGAGGTGGTCAGAGTGATTTATCAAATATAGTCGCGGCAGATTGTACTGCTCAAGATATTACTAGATTAGGTGATTTTAATTTTCCAGATTTTCACTTTTTAATGAAGATCCATGGTTGTCTAACTAATGCTGCTGGAATCCCGACAATCGGTCAGTAGGGATTTATCATCCTAGGTATGGCATTGTTGTGTATTAGGTATTGTGGCCACTAGAAAAGAAGCCTCTCACTTTCATAGATATTTAGCTATATCAACAATAAGTGGACATCTTTTTTATTACATGCAACAAGATGATGAATCTGTGTACATGCATGTTTTTCGATAGAAGAGATATTAATTCGATATTCAGCAAGTTAAAATAAAAAGAAATAAATCATAAAGGATTAAAATACAGATTGTTATGCATGTTTCATTTTTAATATGAAAAATTGTATATTGAACTCTTTTAATAAGTGCAATTATGAAATCCCTGAATAAAATCATTCCTATCTTAGTTATTATGTGTTGTTCTCTTACCTTGATGAGCCAGTCATCTTTTACAACGGATGAAGCTTTTCTTGAATCCATTTCTAATCTTCCTACGCCCTTGGTTGAGATGGTAGAAAGTAAAGTAACTCAGCTTTCCATCGATTCTAAGGAAGAACTTCTTACAGTTTCGGATTATAGAAAAAAAGTAACCAATTCCACAATGTCAGTTAAGCTTCATAATGACTTACATTCTTGGATGCAACAACATCTTTCTTCAGAAGAAATGAGAAAAACGCAAGTCGCTATGGCCGCTGCTATGAACAAGAACAATTAGGAGACCATCACAATACTTAAGATATGAAAAATCTACTTTTAGCTTTTTGCATTATATGCCTCAATCAGACTATAATTGCGCAGTGTGATGATATTTTTATTACACATAGTACATCGCAGGATATTGTAACAATTAATAGCATTAGTTGTAATGCTGGAGGGTCGCATGCAGATAATGGTTATTTTAGGGTATTTGATTTAGCTTCATTTGGAGTCGCTTCAGATTATGAAGTATCAAGTGTTGATTTTGGAATAGAAAATGCCGTAGGTATGGGAGGAAATCAGTCAGCAACGGTCAATCTATATACTTTATCTGGTCCGTTACAATTGTCTAACCTGACACTGATTCATACTCAGGATATAGTTATTCCTGACCAGGCTCTTACATTATATAATCTTCCACTGTCCGCTCCTGTCATTGTCCCTGCAGGTTCTACCCTCGTATATGAGTTATTTACTCCCAACGGACAGGCAATTGGAAATGAATTTTTCATAGGGAGTAATAGCGGTGGTGAGAGTGATTTATCATATATAGTCGCTGCAGATTGTAATGTTCTAGATATTACTAGTTTAAGTGATATTAATTTTCCAAACGTCCATTTTGTAATGAATATCCATGGTTGTCTAGCCAATGCTGCTGGAATCCCGACAATAGGACAGTGGGGCTTTATTATCCTAGGTATGGGAATGTTGTGTATAGGTGTTGTGGCCTCTAGAAAAAGAAGCCTCTCACTTTCATAGATATTTCATTCAGAATACTGCTGTAAATTTCCTTCCTATTCAGCGCAATATATCTCTTGTATTGATTATGGATCCATCCGGGACCTAATAAAGTAGATAGTGATCATTTTACCAGATGTGTTTACATTCATTTCTTCGATATATTGATGAGCATTTTTACCCTTATAGTGGTTATTTCTGACAACAGAAATAATGTTGGTATTGGAAAATTGGATGTTATGAATGGTGAATTTTTTCCACCGAAATACCCCGATATATGGATTGTATAGATATTAGATGGATATGACAATGTGCTGCCTGATTGCCATTGATCTACAGGAGCTGCCTTAGTCTGTGAGGTGACATCAGAATTATATTATACAAGAGATAATCACAATGGAATTGAGTAGTTAGATTTTGCGTAGCATGATATTTGCATAAGCATAACAAGCTAGCGCCCAAGTATTATGCATGGTAATAAACCATCTAAAAAGAAAATTGCCTTTCCAGTAAGTCCAGAACTTTCTGACTACTTAGTCCATTATAAGCGGACAGCTGATATTCCTGTACAGTATGATGACATGACTCAGTTCGAAGCAAGTTATCCATTGCTAGATACGCAAGGCAACGATACTTTATGGCAGACGGTGGTGTATCCTGAGTACAGTCGAGAGATGATTTATCGTGACTTATGCAACGTCTACGCAATATTGAATACAGACGGTGATCTGGAAGTAATAGAACACCTTACAGTGGATAGGGTGGACCTATGCATATTCGGTAATACCAATCCATTTCGTGTCCGAATCATCAATAAGATAAACGACAACTACGATCACTTCTATATAAAAAGAATAGATGCATCTCGTATATATGGACTGGAACTTGAAGACTTATTGTCTCCTAATAGGGTTACCTATCTGGTGCATAAGCACACCCTCATAGAAGAGCATATTGCAGGAATTCCAGGAGATGATTTTATGAAGTCTTACCTAGAGGTTTCCTTATTCGATGAAATCCGGATTGCTAAGGAGTTTATAAAATTCAACGAAAGGTGCTTCGTGCGACTACTCGGAGACATGCGATCTTACAATTACATTGTAGATGTTACCCCAGATATTGAGGGTTCACAATATAGGATCCGGTCCATAGATTTCGACCAGCAATCTTATGAGGGAAGAAAAAATTTCTACCTTCCTCAATATTTTAAGGAGAACAATTCCATCTTAGAATTGGGTTTTAAGCACTTGACTCAAGAATCGGTTACACAATATCAACTGGAAGAACGCTCCTTGATTGCCAGAAGGGCTAAAATCTCCCGTGTGAGAATCAATAAAATTCTCAAGTGTATGATGAACGATCGCATCTCCCATCCAGATAAGATCAAGCAACTTAAGATAGAGCTAGGGAGTCACCATAACAACGCATCCTTCCATGACTGCAACTCCATGGGAGAACTGGTTCTTAAGAATCTCAATCTTGTTCTCCATAAGGAATTTACGCAAGGGATCTTATTAAGTGATCTGTAGGTTCAATTTAAATTCTATTTTTGTGGAAACCTTAACCAAGTACATTTTATGAAAGTTTCTGTAAAAAATGAAATAGGAGCGCTCACAGGAGTGATAACGCACAGGCCGGATAAAGGGATAGCCCGCGTGTCGCCTAAGAGAGCGGAAGAGTTGCTCTTTGATGATATCGTATACCTTCCACAGATGGTAGAAGAGCATAAGATATTCGTAAGTGTTTTAGAGGCATTCGTGGGGGAGAAAGGAGTTATGGAAATCGAAGACTTGCTTTATGAAGCGCTAGCGTATGATAAAGAACAGAGAAGAAAACTCATCGACCACATCATAGATTTCGAAGAATTGCCGACGAGCCTGTCGCATCGCTTCTATGATATGGATAATGAAACGCTCGCAGATGTACTGATAACAGGTTACCATGCACAAGAGGATTACATTTATTTCGACCCCATTCCCAATTTTATATTTACCAGAGATATAGCAGTAACGGTCAAGGATTATGTCATCATTACCAAGGCAGCTAAGGTCGCCCGCCATAGGGAGAATTTTATAACAAGGTTTATATTTTATACGCACCCTATATTTAAGTCGATAGTAGATGAAAAGAAAATCATCGACCTTAATGATAGAGAATTGTTTCCACCGAGTAAGAAAGGAGAGGTTGTCTCTATAGAAGGCGGAGACATGATGATCATCGATGAAAACTACTTGCTTATAGGTTGTAGTGAACGGACGACAGACCATGCTTTTTACTCTATCAAAGACTTTTTATTTAAGCATGGCATCATAGATAATGTAGTCCAGGTCAATATCCCAGACGAAAGATTCTGCATGCATATTGACACCTTATTCACACGAATAGACGACGACACAGTGGTAGCTTTTAAACCCATAGTCTACGAAGGTAAGAGCTCTAATGTCCATGTATTCAGAAGCGATGACACACGTGTGATGTATCCCTCTGTGAAGGATTTTTTCATTCATGAAATTAATCCAGATATGAAATTCGTTTTTTCTGGAAACGGAGAAAGTCCCTATCAAGAAAGAGAACAATGGACGGATGGGTGTAACCTTGTCGCTTTAAAACCTGGTGTCGGAATAACCTACGATCGCAATCCTAAAACAGAAGAAGCATTTATTAAAAGTGGGTATAACGTTATACATGCAGATGAATTGCTTGCGCAAATAGATTCCGGCACCTTGAACCCGAAAGATATTTCTAAGACCATCATAACTTTAAGATCCGGCGAATTGTCTAGAGCAAGAGGCGGTTCTCATTGTATGACTTGTCCTATAAGTAGATTGTAGAGGGCTTAATTCATTGTTTCCATTAAATATTCCCACATCTCATTGTGGAAGTCTGTAGGTACTAGGGAACTGTCTGGTGCTTCTCCCATTCTTATGACTACCATGTTTTCGCTCGGTATAACATCAATGATCTGACCATTCTTGCCTATGGCTGCATAGAGGTCATCGGGAGCGCTGGGAGATAGTGTTGTATTAAACGAAGTAGGAAGTCCAGGATATACAATAGAGGACTGACCGTTGAGCCACCATAGATATCCGTAAGCAGGATTCAGATCCTGAGAAGAAGAAGTCATATCAATTAGATAATCCATATCAGGTACAACTGTAGTCTCATCCCATACTCCTTCGTTGAGGATAAGAAGGCCGAATCTAGCCATATCTCTTGCTGTGCTCCAGAAAAGGTTGATGTCTGTTTCTATCCATAAACCACTCATGCCGATCTTGTTTCCGATCACTGATTGCGTATAAGCGTTCTGGTTTACGCCTGTTGCGGAGGTGAGAACATCTTTAAGGAGCGTATAAGGGCCATTGTGGTAGTACCATTGATTGCCAGCATCCACGCTATAGGTGAGACAGGATGGATCTGTACAGTTGATATCCGCAGCCTCATAATCGAGTCCAGTTGTCATCGTTAGTTGATGCGAGATTTTAATTTTATCTTCTTGTTCTGCAGTAAGTGATGTCCAGCCTTGCCCTAAGTAGTCTGATGTCTTATCGTTTATACTTAGTAATCCTTCTGCTTGAGCAATTCCGATTAAAGTAGACATCAAGCTTTTTCCTGCTGAGGCCCAGTACCAGTTCGATTCTTGAGTGAATGTTTCTCCTGATACAAGAGTCGTTCCCCAGTAGTTTTCAGTAACAATCTTTCCATCCTTGATGATGATAAATGCGCGCGTACCCTTCTCTTCTAAAAAATCTAAGGTCGCTTCTAATTCGTCGAGGTCCCATCCCAGAGAAGAAGGAGAGGTAGTACTCCATGTAGATCCATCGATGGGTGGAAAATAAGTTTCTATAACTTCCTCCATTTCCTCTTTCATTTCTGGTGTGTCTTTATCACAAGAGACTAAGGCGAAAACAATTAAAATAGAAAAGAATAAGAGGAATCTATTTTTCATCCATTATGTTTTTACTTAAGACATGCTACCTTTATGTAGGTTTAATTTAGGATATAATGTTTCAGCACGAATTTAAGAAGAGAGTACGATATGGAGAAACGGATCAGATGGGCTATCTATATTATGGCCACTATCCTCAGTTGTACGAAATAGGTAGGGCAGAAGCCATACGCGATCTCGGAATAACCTATAAGTACCTAGAAGAAAGTCTCAGAGTAATGATGCCTGTCCTCCATGTACAGTCTCGATATATAGCCCCTGCAACCTATGATGAAGAAATTGTGATTAGAACCATACTTAAGGAGTTGCCGACTAAAATGATTCATTTCTATCATGAAATTCTCAGTGATGCCGGCGTTGTTATCCATAAAGGGGAAGTGAAGCTGTTTTTTATAGATATGAAGACGAATAGGCGCATATCGGCTCCGGATTATATTGTTGATAAATTAAAGCCATTCTTTGTTTAAGAAATTATTCCATAAAATCCGGCAATTTCCAGAATGGTCCTTGGTTAAGAAAGTTCTTGACCTCTCTAAGCGGTATAGCTTTCCGGGATTCGGTGCGATCCCTATATACAACATCATATTTTTCATAGTCCAGGAGTTTAAAAGGGATGCCATCAGCACAAGGGCTAATTCTATCGCATTCAATTTTCTGATTGCTATATTTCCTGGGATTATTTTCTTGTTTACCTTGATTCCATTGCTGCCATATGCCGATAATTTCAATGACATCATCACCAACTCACTCAAGGAGGCACTCCCAGAACAAGCCAGCAATTACTTGCTTGAAATGATTTTAGGGATCACAGCCATTAAGCGAGAAGGACTATTGTCTATTGGATTTTTGCTTTCCATATATTTCGCATCTACAGGGATGCTTACCTTGATGAGCGGTTTCGATAAATCGTATGATAAGGTTTTCAAAAGAAGGCCTTGGATATGGAAGCGCGTTGTTGCTGTTTCTCTGACGCTGGTATTAGGATCGATATTCATTATTTCTATTGCTGGAATTATCATAGGCGATCAAGTGCTTAAGTTGTTGTCGACGCAATCAGATATATTTAGCGGTCCGTTGTTGTCGCTTGGATTTAGATGGATTCTTGCACTTGCTGTTATATATATCGGAATCACCTTGATTTATAAGTATGGCCCGAGTATGGTCCGTCGGACATCATTCTGGAGTCCGGGAGGTATTCTTGCTGCTACCTTGTCCATAATTACCTCCATTGCCTTTGCCTTCTTCGTAAATAATTTTGGTAGGTACAACCAGATTTATGGCTCTATAGGGGCGTTAATCATTATTATGATTTGGCTGCAATTGAACGCTTACATCCTCTTGATCGGCTTCGAATTAAATGCTGCCATTGCGGTTAATCGAAACTTGCTTGAAGTAGAAGAAGAGGATTAATTCCATTCCATTCTGTCTATGGTTTAAGCATAGTTTTACTCATTGTGCGAAGTTCAGTTTGGTGAATTTCGATTGAAACATGTTCTGCCTCTCAGAAGGTATATTTTTTCTTGCAAGAGTAATAATATTTATTCTACTGATTTTCAAGCGGACTGCGTAACCGGTATTATATGGACTGGAGCAGTCGATAATCAGTGGGCAAAAGAGTCGTAAATGATTATAACAAGAAAATTATTTTAGAAAACCGAATTCAATTAATCTGTTTGATAAAATATATATTTACTTAGTGACAGTAATTTTTTGCTACCTTAATTTTTATATTTCAAACTTTAATTCCTAAGCTTTATGAAGCTACATCAATTAGATAGATCGGGTGTTCCAGATCAATCTTTTATGGTATCGCATAATGTATATAAGAATTTTTTAAAAGTTTGGCATTTTCATGAACAGCTTGAATTGGTTTATATCGTCCAGAGTTCTGGTGTTCGATTTATCGGCGATAGTATAGACCGGTTTGATGAAGGGGATATTGTTCTTACTGGTAAGAATCTTCCACATATGTGGCTTAGCAATGATCAGTATTTCAAAAAAAATAGTGTACTTAAAGCTGAAGCTATATCCATCCACTTTAAAGAAGATTTTCTAGGTAATCTTTTTTTTAATACGCCTGAACTAAGTCTTGTAGGAAACATGTTTAGAATGGCTAACCGAGGCATAATATTTAAGAATGTTAGCCCAGGAATTAAAGAGGACTTTGTGGCTCTTATTTCTGCAGAGCCGGATGAACAATTAATCAAGTTGATTGAATTGCTGAATAATCTCTCTAAGGTTTCACAATATCATGTTCTAGCTAGTAAGGGTTATGTAAATAACGCATATTCTGAAGAAAGTGATAGACTAGCAGGCATGTATGAGTATATTTTTCAGAATTTTAATTCTCCCATTAAGTCTAGTGATTTAGCTGAATTGATGCATATGAATAATTCCGCTTTTAGTAGGTTTTTCAAAAGAATACATCGGAAGACTTTCACTAAGTACTTAAACGAAATCAGAATAGGGTATGCTTGTAAACTGTTGTTATCTGCGGAAGAAAATATTACGACGATCTGTTATTTATCCGGATTCAATAATGTTTCTAACTTTAACAGACAGTTCAAGTTGATCAAAGGCTATTCTCCAAGAGACTTTCTAAACAAACATAGTGCCTCCAAAATTGAAGGTTAGCCCAATTAAGATTGACTTTAATTGCAAAATTCACACAACGCTGTGGCAAAAAAAGTATCATAAAAGGCATTCTATTGACTTGTTATAACCTCTTTGAATTGGGATATTTGGTTTTTCAATATTTGTTCTCTTGATTGATCAGTAGGTGGTTGACTATACTAACAGGGAATCAGCTTAGAGAAAAATTGATATTATATGTCAAAATAGTCGTAGATGAAAATTACAGGAATAGAGGTTAAAGATGTTAGGTTTCCTACTAGTTTATCTTTAGATGGGTCTGATGCAATGAATCCTGATCCTGATTATTCTGCTGCTTACGTTATACTTAAAACCGACAGTGTTGATAATTTAGAAGGGCATGGTTTAACCTTTACAATTGGTCGTGGCAACGAAATATGTGTTCTGGCGATCAAATCCATTTCAAAAATGCTTTTAGGAAAATCTTTAATTGATATCACGAGTGATATGGCGGGTTTTTGGAGAATGATAACCGGAGATAGTCAATTAAGATGGCTCGGACCGGAAAAGGGAGTTATTCATTTAGCTACAGGAGCTGTCGTAAATGCAGTGTGGGATTTGTATGCAAAAGCTGAAAAAAAGCCACTCTGGAAGTTAATATCAGATATGACTCCTGAGCAATTGGTGTCATGTGTCGATTTCACCTACATCACTGATGTAATTACACCGGAAGAGGCTATCCATATGTTGAAGTTGAAAGAACATGGAAAACAAGAGCGGACTGAATATTTAAAATTAAATGGCTATCCAGCATATACAACTTCAGCAGGCTGGTTGGGATATTCAGATGATAAAATGAGGCGCCTCTGTAGAGAGGCGAAAGAACAGGGTTTTAAACATATGAAAATAAAAGTGGGTTCTGATCTCACTGAAGACGTTAGACGATCTAAGATAATTCGCGAAGAGATCGGCGATGATCTGAAACTGATGATGGACGCTAACCAAAAGTGGGATGTAGACGAGGCAGTTTCCAACATGGAAACATTGGCTCAATTTAACCCATGGTGGATAGAAGAGCCTACTAGTCCTGATGATATCTTAGGTCATGCAGCTATTGCACAAGCTGTGGATCCGATTTTAGTAGCTACAGGTGAGCACTGTCATAATCGAGTTATCTTTAAGCAATTCATGCAAGCGGGGGCAATTGGGATATGTCAGATTGATAGTTGTAGGGTAGGAGGTGTAAACGAAATTTTGGCTATTCTTTTAATGGCTGCTAAGTTTGATGTTCCTGTATGTCCGCATGCAGGTGGAGTGGGGTTATGTGAGTATGTTCAGCATCTATCTATGATCGACTATATCGTGATTAGCGGAAAGATAGACGATCGCATAATAGAGTTTGTAGACCATCTTCATGAGCACTTTGTTGATCCTGTAGTCATTAATAATGGTGCCTATATGCCACCTTCTCAACCAGGTTATAGTATTGAGATGAAAACGGAATCAATTGAAACTTATACTTACCCGACCGGGAGATTTTGGGCAGAGGAATTGAAGGCTATGGAAACAACTTAATAT
>CAZFJO010000138.1:0-9789 GCA_964518915.1 uncultured Saprospiraceae bacterium | reverse complement strand
AAAAAAGAAAATTATTTAATACAACTCCTTCCCAGATAAGGGAAGGCCGGGATGGATTGGTGATTCGATGCGAAAAGGCACAATTAAAAACGGTCAATCTATATTAGGGACGGACAAAGACTTAACACTTAACACTCACAACTTAACACTCACAACTTAACACTCACCACTAAAAAAAAACCTTACTTATTCGCCAGTTGTCCACAAGCGGCATCGATGTCTTTTCCACGGGATCTACGCAGCGTAACCATGACGCCTGCGTCTCGTAGTATTTTGGCAAAAGTATTAATGGTGTCTTCGTCAGACTTAACCATCTCTACGCCTTCTACAGGATTGTACTCTATGATGTTGACCCGGACTGGAAAACGACGGCACAACTTGATTAAATTTCGGGCGTCTTGTGGTGTATCGTTGAATCCTGAGAATGCTATGTATTCGTAGCTGATTCTATTCCTTGTTTTCTGATAAAAGTACTCTATGGCATCCATAAGCACCTCGAGGTTGTTCTGCTCATTGATAGGCATGATGGTATTGCGTTTTTCATCATCTGCAGCATGAAGCGATAAGGCAAGGTTAAAACGTACTTCATCATCGGCAAGTTTCCGAATCATCTTGGCAATTCCAGCGGTACTTACGGTAATCCTTCTTGCCGACATACCCATGCCATGCTCACCGGAGATTAAGTCGATGGAACCCATCATATTCTTGTAAGTAAGCAGTGGCTCACCCATACCCATATATACAATATTGGTCAGTGGGTGACCATAGTGTGCTTCACAGAGGGCGTTGGTTTTTTTGACTTGATCGTATATCTCACCAGGTGTAAGATTTCTGACTCGCTTCATCTTACCCGTAGCACAGAAAGTACAAGCCAGACTACATCCTACTTGAGACGATACGCAGACCGTAAATCGATTATCCGAGGGAACCGGGATCAATACCGTTTCTATCATAGCGCCATCGTACAGGCTGAACCTGGTTTTAATGGTGCCATCATCAGAATGCTGAGAGACGTCTTCCCTTATGGTAAGAATAGAATAGTTTTCTGATAGTTTATTAATCAGAGCTTTAGGGATATTTCTCATTTCTGAAAATGTAGAAACACCTTTCTTCCACAACCATTCATATATCTGTTTGGCGCGAAACTTAGGCTCCCCTAGACCTACTATGACATCTTGTAGCTGTTCTAAAGATAAAGATCTTATGTCTGATTTATTATCCATTTGCGAAAGCAAAAGTAATCAATCCATTCTTATCAATGGAAATTAAAAGTGGATCACCATCATTAAGGAGCAATCGTTCATGATTGACCGTGTAAGAAGTCTATATACCTTGTCGCATGATTAGGCTTTTACCATAGATGCACACGTGTAAAAATATTTCTACTTGCACGTCAATTAAAACAACCTTATTTTTTGTTTAAATCGTTTCAATAAATCATCTTGAGCTACATAGTGCCATGATTGCTAAATTAACATTGACCATTGAGAAGTCAGTAAATCAAAAAGCAAAGAATTACGCTAAGGGAAAGGAAACGCGAAAGACTATAAAAAAAAATGAATTAAGTGTAATGGCACCTGAGCAATACTATAAAATGAAAATCGCAGGTTGACCTCACGTTAAACTACTTCTATATGAATCGACTTATATCATCTTTCTTACTTGTTTTTTTCTTCTATGGTATCACAGAAGGACAGGTTTCCTATCAAGAAGAGATTGAGAACTACAGAAAAGAAAGATTGACTTCGCTTACGGCAGGCAAGAGCTGGAGCTCTCTGCAAGGCTTATACTGGCTCAGTAAGGATACCACTTCTATCGGCCCGAATGACCATAATGACATTCAACTGCCATTGTTAGAACCGAATAGAAATAAGTACGTTTTTGAGCGAGATGGAGAACTGATATACCACAATTTCAATTACAAGGATTACATATTAAACGAATACGTTGTTTTCTCATCAGAGGGAGAAGCGATGGAGATGTCTGACGGACAATACATCTGGACAGTGATTGAAAGGGAAGGCAAGAAAGGAATCCGGGTATGGGATACCCTACATCCGAATCGGAATGCCATCACCGAACTTCCACAATATCAGATAGATCCTGCTTGGAAAATAGAAGCAAACTTTACACCGTACGATTCCTCCTATACGAAGAAAGTATCCAATGTCTTAGGCATGGAGATAGATTATTATATTCCTGGCTTATTGACATTTGTGCTAGACGGAAAGGAACATTCGCTGCTGGTTTTAGAAGCAGATGAAGAACATTACTTCCTCATTTTTTCTGACCACACCACAGGAGATACCACTTATGGTGGCGGGCGATACCTTTATTGTCCTAGAGAAAACGCAGACGGCCGCACGATGATTGATTTCAATAAAGCATTTACGCCGCCTTGTGGATTTACGGCTTACGCTACCTGCCTCCTTCCATTCCCAGAAAATGTACTTGATATAGCCATAGAAGCAGGAGAAAAGTACGATGACCATCATTGACCTCGATTGAAGGCTTGTAATTTTTTCATTGAATTATATCATCTTTATTAGATACCTTCGTTACATCTAGGAATCTATGGATATCTATAAAAAACGGTCCGTCTGGAGGCTTGTCCTCATCGTTGTCGGTGTTATCATACTGGCAGTAACGCTCGTGTATTCTAATTATCTAGCGAATCAGCTGGAGGAATCGGAAAGAAAGAACAGTATTTTATACGCAGATGCTGCGCAAGAGCTCATGACATTAGATGATCTAGATGCGGATAGAGAAACAGAATATGCGATCCTAGATACTTTCCCTCTTCCTAATATACTTCAGTATGATGATGGCTCTCTGGAAGGGATGAACTGGGGAGAGGACAGAAATGAGGATACTTCCTTTTTAGAAGATAAAATAGCTAATTACCAATCTGAAGGCGGAACCTTAATCGAAGAAGGCGGAATGAAAATTTTCGTATTTAACTCGCCTACATTAAAGTATATCCGCTACTTCCCACTGGTACAATTTTTCTTGGTTTCACTCTTCATACTATTCGGTTATGCTAATTTTAATACCTCTCGGAAAGCAGAGCAGAATCGGGTATGGACGGGCATGGCAAAGGAAACGGCTCACCAGCTAGGCACACCTATCTCAGCCATCATGGCTTGGATAGAACACTTGAAGTTGACGGCAGATGGCAACGCCGAGCAACTGGACATCATCAACGAGTTGTCTAATGATGTCAAGCGTCTCGACTTAGTTGCCGATAGATTTTCTAAGATAGGTTCTGTGCCTTCTCTGGAAGAAACGGACATGGTAGAAGAAATGGAGAAGTGCATGGCTTATATGAAGAAGAGGTCTCCTCGAAAAATTCAGTTTTCTGTAGATGCACCTACCGACCAGCCCATCATATCTAGGATCAACAAGCACCTATTTGACTGGGTTGTAGAGAATCTTCTGAGGAATGCACTGGATGCCATGGACGGAAAAGGCAGTATAAGCGCTGAACTCAATGTCATAGATAAGACCTTGCACATCGATATAACAGATACCGGTAAGGGAATCCCACCATCCAATTTAAAGACTGTTTTTAAGCCTGGTTTTTCAACTAAAAAAAGAGGGTGGGGACTCGGCCTTTCTCTCGCTAAGCGTATTATAGAGGAATATCACAAAGGAAAAATTTTCGTCAAATCATCTAAGCTTAATGAAGGGACTACATTTACTATTAGGCTTCCTATGGCTTAGCTTCCTTCCTGTTGCCTCTGCACAACTTGAGGTAAGGATAGTAGATGAGGTTGATGGAAACCCATTGTCGGAAGTGAGCGTGCATGATCCGGATTTTACTTTTTTATATGTCTCAGATAGCAAGGGTACAATTACCATTGATACTTCCATGCATACTGCCGATATGTTCATATTCGATAGGCTGGGATACCAGACCACTAGATGGTCGATTGTTGATTTAAAGAAGATGAACTTTCAGGTAGCCATGCTTCCTGGAATTACCATAGATGAAGTTGTTTTAGTCGGTAGAACGGGGCAGGATAAAAAAGAAATCATCAATCAAGTGGAAGAAGTAACAGCGCGTGAGATCCAGCGACTTAATCCATCTACATCTGCAGACGCCTTGTCGATTTCTACGGGCGCGTATATTCAGAAGTCTCAGGTCGGTGGAGGCAGTCCAGTCTTGCGCGGTTTCGAGGCAAATAAAATACTACTCGTTGTAGATGGTGTCCGTATGAACAATGCCATCTACCGCAATGGGCACTTGCAGAATGCCATAACCATAGATGAATCTGCACTTGAGCGGATCCAGGTATTGTATGGCCCTTCTTCACTGAAATATGGTAGTGATGCCCTAGGTGGTGTCATACACTTTCAGAGTGTCAAACCCAGGTTGAGATTCCTAGATCAGAAAAAATGGAACGCCAGTGGCTATATCAGGTACGCTTCCGCTACTGGTGAGCGAACCGCACATGCTGACGCTCATTATGGCAGCAATCGCTGGGCAAGTTATACAGCGGTTACCTTGAGATCGTATGGAGACTTACGTGTAGGTGGGAATCGACCAGACCGATTTCCTGATTTCGGAAAGTTGTCTACGTACATAGACCCGGTCATTTCAGATGAGGAAATTATAAACCCGGATGTCAATGTTCTTCGGGAGAATGGATATAGCCAGATTGACCTTACTCAGAAAATATTGTACCAGCTTAGCGATGAGCATAAGTTTCTATTTAATTTCCAGTTGTCTACGAGTTCTGATGTACCGAGATCTGACATGCTTACCGAGCGGGATGATGCAGATAACCTCGTCTGGGCAGAATGGTATTATGGGCCGCAGGATCGGTTACTGTCTTCTATGGAATACAACAGTTCCCGTGCGACGCGCTTGTGGGAGAAACTTCAATTTATCTTAAGCTACCAGAATATCGGAGAGTCTCGTAACGAAAGAAGGGTAGGGGTTGAGTTCCTAGAAAATAGAAATGAATCGCTCAGCTTGTGGTCCGCCACCTTAGACATGCAGAAGGCCGTTTCGTCTTCGGTAAAGATCAACTATGGTTTGGATTTTTCGCACAACGGGTTGACCTCCGAAGCATATGCTATCGATGAAGCGGGTGTCCAGAATCCTACCATTCTGAGCCGCTACCCTGATGGAGAAAATTCCATGGCATATGGAGGTGTCTATATGGACGCCTTCTGGCAAGCCTCTCCTAGACACGCAGTCTTAGTAGGAGCAAGATATAATTTCACCACACTTGGATTTTCATATGTAGATAACAATATCGTGCAGTGGCCATCATCCTACCTTTCTGGGATAAGCAGTAACAATCAATCATGGACTGGGTCAATCGGCCTGAATTCTTCATGGAGTGATCGACTGATCACACAAGCTTCTGTTTCGACAGCTTTTCGGTCTCCTAACATAGATGACATGGCTAAGATCCGAATCAGTGGAGAAGAGATTACCATACCTAATCCTGATTTAAAACCTGAAAAATCGCTGAGTGCAGAAGTATCTGCTTCCCTTGAAATCACGCCGGAGGTATCTATTTCGAGTTCCGTTTATGCCACCAGATTATCGGAAGCGATTGTACGAGATTTACTGCCCCTTCCAGATGGCTCTACCTCTTTTCTCAGCAATGGAAATTTATTTACGACAGTGGGCAATGTCAATAAGGACCGAGCTAATCTATGGGGTTATCATGTAGGGCTGAAATGGAATATAAAGCCTGCGCTACTCTTTCGGGGGAGCTATCACTATACGTATGGTAACATTATAGGCGATGAACCACGCATCCCTTTAGGGCATATACCTCCAGAATATGGACAGGTAAGCATTGATTTTCAACAGCGTAACTATAACATGAAAGTGGTCGGCCGTTACAACCTAGCTAAGCCGATTTCTGCTTATGGTGGTTCTGTGGATAATCCGGAATTCGCTACGAGCGAGGGTGCGCTGGCATGGATGGTCTATAACGCTTACGCAAATGTACTTTTTTCATCTTCAGCTACCTTTCAGATAGGCCTCGAGAATGTTTTAGATACCCACTACCGTCCATTCGCTTCAGGAATAAGCGCCCCTGGAAGGAACATTAAAGTGACCTTGCGACTCAATATTTAGGGTTGGAAAGGGCATATCTGGTCAACCAATATATTTAACAATATCTTAACATATATATCATTTTGAATTTACTTATGTCTGAGGTCAAGGACTAAGGTCTTTATGTATTCTATACACTATGTCTAGGCTCAGTTGATTCTGTACAATCTCTGAAAACGCTTGATTAAGTCGATATACATTTTATAATTTTGTCATGTAATTTGATTTAATCTTAACCTAACCAAATCAATACTATGAAGCAGATCGGCTTGAGAAATGCCTCTATTTCTATTGGCAAAAATCTCGAATTTTCTCCTTCTGAAATTTTCTTTAACTGCAGCCCTCAACTTCTAACCAAGCGTATTCTTAATGCCGGCCAAGGCCGTATGACACAGAACAATACCCTTGCTGTAGAGACTGGAAAATTTACTGGAAGATCTCCTAAAGACCGTTTTATTGTTGTGGATGACATTACCCGTGACCAGGTAGACTGGGGTACGGTTAATCAGCCATTTGAGGTAATCGATTATCATTCCATCCGCAGAAAGATGGAAGCTTATCTAAATGAGAAATCTATCTACGTGCAGGATGTAAAAGCATGTGCGGAAGAAAGCCATTCTCTTAAGGTAAGGTTGATTGCAGAACGTGCATACTCTGCATTGTTTGCGCACAATATGTTCCTTAGAATATCAGACAATGACATTTTAGATTTCATTCCGGATTGGCAGATTATATGTTGTCCTGAATTCCACGCCGACCCTAAGGAGGACAGAACCATGTCATCTAATTTCGTCTTGGTTAACTTCACCGAGAAAGAAATTCTCATCGGAGGAACAGGGTATACAGGAGAAATCAAAAAATCCATTTTCTCAGTCTTGAATTTCTTATTGCCTACTGAAGAGCAAGTACTACCGATGCATTGTTCTGCTAATAAAGATGAAGATGGAAACACAACTGTGTTTTTTGGTTTATCGGGCACCGGAAAAACAACCTTGTCTTCAGATTCAGGTAGAATGTTGATAGGAGACGATGAGCATGGATGGTCTTCTAAAGGCGTTTTTAACTTCGAAGGCGGTTGTTACGCCAAGGTTATCGATCTTTCTGCAGAGAAAGAACCTGAAATTTTTAAGGCGATAAGACCTGGCGCGATGCTAGAGAACATTGTCATGTCTGACGACCATACGCCAGACTACTCCGATACAACCATTACGCAGAATACAAGAGTAAGTTACCCGATCTATCACATAGATAACGTAGCGGTTCCATCTGTAGGAAATCACCCTAAGACTATTTTCTTTCTTACCTGTGATGCATTTGGTGTATTGCCTCCTATCTCTAAGTTGGATAAGGCGCAAGCCATGTACCACTTTATCAGTGGTTATACAGCTAAGGTTGCAGGTACAGAAGCGGGTATAGATGAACCCACAGCAACTTTTTCTGCTTGTTTCGGAGCACCATTTCTACCATTGCATCCTATTAAGTATGCGGAGCAGCTCGGTGCATTGATAGAAGAACACGACACGCAAGTATGGTTGGTCAATACTGGCTGGACAGGTGGATCTTATGGAATGAGCGATAGAGTTCCGCTGAAGTATACTAGAGCTATGGTCAGAGCAGCTATGAATGGAAAACTGGATCATGTCCGGTTTCAGAAAGATGAAATTTTCAACCTTTCCATACCTACTTTCTGCCCACATGTGAAATCAGACTTATTGATTCCTAGACAATCCTGGGATGATAGACGGCTATATGACAAAAAGGCAGAGAAACTAGCTGAACTTTTTGTTGCTAATTTCAATAATTATGCAGATTTTGCAACCGAGGAAATTTTAAATGGAGGACCTCTTGTTTCAGCAAATTATTAAAAGAAATTTTTCTTGATTTTGATATTATTGGGGTAAAAACACTGTTTTTACCCCATTTTGTTTTATACCGAAAAGTAGATATGCCTAAGTCTAGGTAATTCACCGATAGATGGACTATGAGCTATACGATAAAAGGGAATGAAGCTTTATAGCAAGCACTTCTTTCTTGCGCCGTGCAAGTCATTTTTATATATCCTAGATACCAGTAGCAATAGACTGGCACTTCCGATTACTCGGCGGTGTAATTAAACCATTGTCTCTTCTATAGTTTCAGAATCATTGTCAATGGTGACCATGACTTCCACAACCGATAGGAGAACCTGGAGGCATGCTTTTGATAGAAGGCAGCTTCCAGTCTACCTCAGGAGAAGTGGCATTATTCAATTCATTTTTTATCCAAGCTTGGTGTGCTCTATAGGCTGCATCTTTGTTGTTTTTCTTGCTGTATAATTCCGCAGCAGATTCTGCAATAACCAAGTTGAGGATGCTTTTAGACTGCAGATCTGTTGATCGATGAGCAGCATTAAGCATATGTAGGTAGGTTAATTTTTCCGCCAGCATCTTTAGAGATGTTTCTTCTGCACCTGTAGGGTTTATATCCCTTATGTACGCCATGATTTTACTTGCATAGTCATAGAGATGGGAAGAACCCAGTCTGTTGATTCTAGATAGTCGCTGCGGATTCATCATCATACCTAGGGTATGATGGATAGAAGATTCCGCCGCACCTACGGGATCGAATACCAGTCCTGTATGCCCGGAGAAACTTTCCCTGGTTTTACTAAAACCATAGGTAGGAGGAGAAATCAGAGACACAACATCAGCTGGTATTTTCAGGAAAGAAGGTTGTAATGTTCCGAGCAAGGATTCTAAGGCTCGAGATTGTCTGGCGGCATCTACAGGTCTATTGCTCGGTTGTAGGTGATCGCCTTTTACGGCATAATTATATTCTATTCCGCCGATTATTTTTGCGGCAGCTTCAACTTGGTAACGGTGCATGAGATAGAGAGGAACCAGTATTTTTTCTAACTCAGAATAGGGTGTACCATTGGTTATGGTTCCTGTGCCGAATTTTTCTAGGGCATAAGAACGGACCCTTTTCATGCGCTCAAGTTCATCTACAGCGTCTTTTCCATTGTCCCATAAGTGGCCATCTGGATGAGCGCCACCTTGAGGACGTGCATCTCGATCGGAGATGAATTTATACCCACTTGCTTGGGTTTCATTTATGATAGATTGTAAGGCTTTTTCTTCGTCGGTGCCTTCAGGAAAATCTTGATAACCATAGAGGATGGTCCTCTTGTCCCAGGCGCCTATGCCTATATCGTAGACGTCAGCATAGATTACATCTCCATCTACCACATCGATGATAGGGTGGGGATAATCCATAACAGAAGCACGGTCATTGAATGAGGATGCGAAATTATGTGCAAGCCCGATGGTATGTCCGATTTCGTGGGCAGAAAGTTGTCTCAATCTTGCCAGCGCAACCTCCATCATGGCATCGTGATTGTCGTCCATTTTATCATATGGAGAAAATATACCTTGGGCAATCATGAAGTCTTGTCTCACTCTCAGTGAACCCAGACTTACATGTCCTTTTATTATTTCTCCAGTCCGTGGATCAGTGACGCTGGCTCCGTATGACCAGCCTCTTGTACTTCTATGTACCCATTGAATCATGTTGTATCTCACATCCAGCGGATCTGCCCCTGCGGGCAATTCCTTTACTTGGAATGCGTCTTTGTAACCTGCTGCTTCAAATGCTTGATTCCACCATCTTCCGCCTTCCATAAGGGCAGACTTCACCGGTTCAGGGCATCCAGAATCTATATAATATAC
>CAZFJO010000137.1:0-9905 GCA_964518915.1 uncultured Saprospiraceae bacterium | reverse complement strand
CCCTACTCCATCACAGAATCGTATATCCTCAATGAATCAATCATCGGTCCAGCAATTTCTCGAAATGCATCGTGGATGGGGTGAACTTGATATGCATCGTGGCCCTCAGAATCTGCGAAGCTGGTAATCAAGGCAACATCATAAGAATTATCTACCACATCTCTAGGCGTACCAGCTGGAACACCTACTTCATAGTCAATGATAGACTCAATCGCCTTCATTGAATTCAAGCCTTCCATAAAGTCTGTTTTCTGTGCTTCTGTGATATCGCTTTTCAACCAGAAATATACATTGTGATAAAAACCTCTTTTCGAATCTTGCAATTTTACTTCTTGGTTTTTATGAGCACAACCTACATATAAAAAACAGATAGCCAGCACGATGAGATTAACCTTCATTGTGCATTTTCTTTAACTCCTTTCTTAAGATCTTACCGACATTCGTTTTAGGAAGTTCTGGGATGAATTCTATTTCTTTAGGGATCTTATATCCAGTCAAACTTTCTTTTGCGAAAGCGACAATGTCTTCTGGATTGACTGAATCATCCTTCCTTACTATATAGACCTTTACCACCTCGCCAGACTTGTCATGGGGAATGCCTATGGCACCGACTTCCATAACACCTGGATGCTTAATGATAACGTCTTCAATCTCATTAGGAAAAACGTTAAATCCACTGACGAGAATCATATCCTTCTTCCGATCAACAATCTGGAAGTATCCGTCTCCATCCATTTTCCCTATATCCCCTGTACACAACCATCCATTGATAATGGTCTTAGCCGTTTCATCTGGACGCTTGTAATATCCTTTCATGACCTGGGGCCCCTTGACCCTGATCTCACCTGGCTCACCTTGAGGTACCGGTTGTCCATTATCATCTGTAATCATAACATCCGTAGATGGAACAGGCACACCTATACTTCCTAACCTGGCCGTTTTATCAAGTGGATTAATCGTAATTACTGGCGATGATTCTGTCATCCCATATCCTTCGCTGAGTCGACATCCTGTAACTTCCTCCCATTTTTCCGCCACCGCTCTCTGTACCGCCATGCCACCACCGACAGTCACCTTCAATGAAGAAAAATCAAGTGCATTGAATGCTTCATTATTAACCAGGGCGTTGAATAATGTATTGATACCTGTACACAACGAAATCTTATTTCTCGTAAATTCTTTATTGATTGATTTTAGGTCTCTAGGATTGGTAACCAATACCGTGAGCGCACCTAGGTTCATCATCGCCAGGCAGTTAACAGAAAAGGCGAATATATGGTACATCGGAAGTGGGCTCAATGTGACTTCCTCACCTTCCTTTAAGTACTTACCCATCCATGCCGACATCTGAAGCATATTGCTTACAAGATTCCCATTGGTAAGCATGGCGCCTTTAGCTACACCAGTAGTACCTCCTGTATATTGATGTATGATTACATCGTCTTTATTTCCATCGAGGGGACTTACTTGGAATTTACTTCCTTGACTTAATGCTTCTTTAAAGGTCACCGTATTGGCTATATTGTACTTAGGCACCATCCGCTTAACTTTTCTTACCATAAGATTGGTAATGGCTCCCTTTACAGATCCCAGCATCTCGCCAATCGAGGCGACAATAACGATCTTGATACCGGTCTCATTGATGATCTTTTCTAGGTTATGCGCGAAGTTTTCTACAATGACGATGGCCTTTACATCACTATCCACGAATTGATGTTTCATCTCTCTGGGTGTGTACATCGGATTGGTATTGACAGCGACCAGTCCGGCTCGCAATATGCCGAAACTTGCAATCGGGTACTGTAGGAGATTAGGCATCATAACCGCTACCTTGTCCCCTTTCTGTAATCCACGAGATTGCAAGTACCCAGCGAACTGCTTAGAGTACTTATCTACCTGACTAAAAGTCAAGGTCTTTCCCATGCACTGAAATGCAGGTTTTTTATTCCATTTACTAAAGCAGTCTTCTGCGAATTCTACCAGTGTATTGTATTTCTCCGTGTCTATGTTCGCTGGTACACCACCAGGATAGTTCGTTAACCAAGGTCTATTTTCCATTGCTATTGATTCGTATTCATCTCAAAAATAAAAATAACCTAGACTATCTATAAGGTGGAGAGAAGATAGTTGAGTGATTAGATGACATATCTATGATCTTCGCTTCCGCAAATGTTGCAAAGAAACAGTTTATGCCTATCTGTAAAATGGAGAAATTCAGAAAATCTGAAGATCGATTCGCGGCTCAAATTGAAACAACATCATCTAACTAGCCCTGTCCTTTCTAAACGATGAAGGCGTCTGCCCGATAAATTTCTTAAAAGCGTAATTGAAAGAAGACAAACTGTTGAAACCAACATCGTAGGCGATGGAAGATATATTAAGGTGGGCATAGTCGTTATCTAGCAAGCGTTTCTTGGCTTCATTGATTCTAAGCTGATTGATGAAATCATTGAAATTAACCCCTGCACATTGATTGATGATTTCTGAAGTTTTCTGAGGGCTTATGTTTAAGAGTTTACCTAGGCCGGCAAGGGACAATTCCGGATCTAAAAACTTTCCCCCTTCTTCCACTACATGCACAACCTGCTTATACCACTCGTGATTGTCGTTCTGACGAAATACATCTCCATCTAAGTCTAGAATCTTCAACTTCCACGCCTTGTAACTGAGGAAGTAAATAACCACGGAATAGATAATAGGTCCAGTAACATAAGGAACGGTGCTTTCTACGATATTAAGAAAATAAGCAATCCATATAAGTATGTAACCGATGGTCAAGTATGTCAGCCAATCGATTACAAGTTTCTGAGATCTAGAAGCGGTATGCATTTCTATAGCATCTCTGACCTTACTATATGACTTATAAGATATAAAGATGTAAACTGCTAAATGCAGATATATAGATAACAAGCTACTTCCGAAGACTATAACCAAGTTATCATCCTCCATGTCTAAACCCTTGCCACTGACGATCAATCCTACTGCAACCATAAACAGAAAAGGAGTCATCTCTACATATAACTTCCTTCTTATGGTAAAATCAGGTTGAGTCATGGCGAGCGTGTACCATCGCAGAATAGGGCCTATCAATAAAAGAAAGGATAACCCCAAGAATATATATACCACCTCTAATTCTGCACTGAAATTTAGTGCCACAGATTTTCCGATGCGCAGTGCCATGAAAAACAATATGGCACCGATTAAAAAATGAGCAAGGTTCCGCTTCTGCTTTATAAAGCAGAGAAATACGGCCAGCGCAACCCCATGTAATAAACCAGCGCTACTTAAAATGATGAGAAGGATGTCTTGAAAACTCAATATTTCATTGTTTTAAATTGCCTCTTGCATCTACAGTTTCTCACACTTTTTAGCATAAGATACCAGCCCTACTAATTCTACAAAACTACCGATTTCGCCTTTCATGGCTGCAACGATGCTGTGCTTAGCTATCAACATTCTCTGAAGCGACTGATTTTCAACCCTGGTAATTTTATGAATCAATTGCTTAGCCTCTGCCTTTCCGTGTTTCTTATAGGTCATTAAGACTTCCACTGCAAGCTCTTCATCCGTAATCTTTCTTGCCTTAAGACTGTGGCCCATCTTTTCAATCATCGCCTCGGCAACGGCCCAGGTAGACCATGGATTCTGACCCGTTATGAGGTTGCCGTCCTGACTGATCATATTAAGATACATGGTTCCTTCTTGAAAAACACCTCCGCCCCGTTTCAGTTCGTCCTGGAGCATAAAAGGAAAGACCGTTTCTGCATCAGGGATTAAGAACAATTCTTCCTCATTAGTGAATCCGCTGACACGTCTACCATTTATAATGTGTCTATTATGTGCATCTCTGACATGAACCAGTGCGGCAGGTCCATGACATACTGCACCGACCACTTTCTCTTCTTGTAGATAATCTAGGACTATTGACTGTATATGTCTATTGTCGGGGAAGTCATACATCGCTCCCTTACCACCGGCAAAAAAGACGGCCTGGTAATCTTCCTTTATGACATCTTCTAAAGGAATGGTATTCTCTACCTTAAGTTGAGCTACCGGGTCATTAAGGAAAGCATAGTCATATGCTCCCATATCTTCATCATCTATAACAACCGGTGCTCTTCCCCCTTCTGGGCTTGCAATATCTACTTCGAATCCATGCGCCTTAAAAACACAATAAGCACGCGCAAGTTCCGACAATTCATACCCTGTTTTTTCACCTCCTGCTCCCATGACATCTGTACTAGTAACTACGGCAAGAATTTTCCCTCTTCCAGAGGCCTCATTTTCATTTAAATAAGGTAGGTCTGAAAACATGGCTTTTTCAATCTCTACATCTTTCGCGGGGATTAAGCTTTTAAACCAATATCCGAAGGAGATTACGAGGATAAAAAGGCTAACCAGGGCTATTAAAAACCATTTTAAGATCTTATACTTTTTCATTGTAATTCTGTTTTAACTACGAATCAAGGGCTTCTACCTTCCATTATCTACTGAAATGATCATTCCGTCAGTATTAAATGCTGATTTTGATAAAGAATTGGGCCATTTGCCGAAAGGCATAAAACCCTTACAATGATGTAATGCACATACTTGCTTGACTATTCAAATTAAATCCTTACCTTTGCGCCTCGAAAATTTATTATTTAACCTCTTCCGAGACCGCTCGGAATACAAATTACTTGATCTATCATGTTAGACGATAACGAGAAAATTGAAGATCAGACTGAAGTGACAGCCACAGAAACTGCTGAAACTGAAACAACCGAATCCACAGAACAGACAGAGACAACTGATGCACCTGCAGAAGAAACAGCTACAGAAGCTGTAGAGGCTGTAGAAGAAGACAGACCAGATCTGTTAGAAGCTAAGTTGATTGATGAAACGCCACACGATGATTATGACTGGTCTATCGGTAACAGAAATACCATAGATTACGATGATGCAGAGCGTGATAAGTTTTTAAAGGACTATGAAGGTTCACTAGCATTCGTACAGAACAACGAAATTGTAAAAGGAAAAGTAACTTCTATCCAAGGTGGAGACGTAGTACTAGACATCAACTACAAGTCTGATGGTTTAGTATCTCTATCAGAATTCCGTGACATGCCTGATATGGCTGTAGGAGATATGGTAGAAGTATATGTAGAAGCAAGAGAGGATTTCAGAGGACAACTTGTTCTTTCTAGAAGAAAAGCTAAGCTTCTTGCCGCATGGGACAAGCTTGTAGACTCTTACAAGAATGGTACTATTATAAAAGGTACCATCGTCTCTAAAACGAAGGGTGGATTAATTGCAGATTGCAATGGTCTTGAAACCTTCCTTCCAGGATCACAGATTGACATTAAGCCGATCATAGATTACGATGCATATGTAGGAAAAACAATGGAATTCAAGGTGGTGAAAATCAATGAAGCCATTAAGAATGCAGTTGTATCTCATAAAGCACTTATCGAATCTGATCTTGCAGAGCAGAGAGAAGCAATCATCTCTAGCCTAGAAAAAGGTCAAGTACTTGAAGGTCTTGTTAAGAACATTACAGACTTCGGTGCATTTATGGATCTAGGTGGTGTAGATGGTCTATTATATATTACAGATATATCATGGGGTAGAATCAACCACCCTAATGAGGTCTTAGAGCTTAACCAGAAGTTGAATGTAGCTGTTCTTGATTTCGATGAAAACAAGAAGAGAATTTCACTTGGTCTTAAGCAATTACAACCACATCCATGGGAAATCTTAGATGCAGAAATCGGACAAGGATCTGTCGTAAAAGGTAAGATTGTCAACATAGAAGATTATGGTGCATTCTTAGAAATTATCCCAGGTGTAGAAGGATTGATTCACGTATCAGAAGTATCATGGAGTAACCAGCCGGTTAATGCGAGAGACTTCTTTACGCTAGGTCAAGAATTCGATGCTAAGATCGTTACGATAGATAGAGAAGAAAGAAAGATGTCTCTTAGTTTAAAACAACTGAGTGAAGATCCATGGTCTAAGATCATTGAGAGATACCCAGTCGGTTCTAAGCACAGTGGTGAGGTGAAAAACCTGACTCCTTATGGTGTATTCGTAGAACTAGAAGAAGGCATCGGTGGTATGGTACACATATCTGATTTATCATGGACTAAGAGATTTTCTCACCCATCAGAATTCACTAAAGTAGGTGAGACCATCGATATTCAGATTCTTGATATCGATTCTGATAGCAGAAAACTGTCACTAGGACATAAGCAATTAGAGGAAAACCCATGGGATACATTCGAAAACGTATTCCCTACAGGTTCATACCATCAAGCAACCATCATCAAGAAAGAAGAAAGAGGAGCGATCGTTTCACTGCCTTACGGTTTAGAAGCATATGCACCTGCTAAGCACTTGAAGAAAGAAGATGGTTCTATGGCTAATCTTGATGAGGAATTAACCTTTAAAGTAATAGAGTTCAACCGTGAAGACAAGAGAATTCTAGTATCACACACAAGGTATAATGACGACATCAGAAGAGAAGCAACAGACTCTGTAAGAAAAGAAAGAAATGAAGAAAGAAGACAGGTTAGAAAGTCTATACAGACCAATAACAAGTCTAGCATGGAGAGAACAACACTAGGTGAACTAGAAGTATTCTCACAACTTAAAGAGCAGATTTCTGGAAATCAACCTGCTAAGCAAGAAGAGCCAGCTCCTACACCAGAGGTGAAGGAAGAAGCTCCAGTTGTAGAAGCTAAAGTTGAAGCTCCTGCACCAGAAGTTAAAGTAGAAGAACCTGCTGTAGAAGTGAAAGAAGAAGCTCCTGCACCAGAGGTGAAGGAAGAGCCAGTAGCGGAAGTGAAGAAAGAAGCTCCTGCAGAGGTTAAGCCTGATGATCTGAAGAAGATAGAAGGAATCGGACCTAAGATCGCAGAACTTCTAACGAATGCGGGTATCCCTACTTTCCAAGCACTTTCTGAATCTGACCCTGAGAAGTTAAGAGAAATCTTACTTGAAGCGGGCAGCAGATATAAAATGCATGATCCAGGTACATGGCCACAGCAAGCTGGCCTAGCTGCAACTGGTAGCTGGGATGAATTGAAGACACTTCAAGACAACCTTAAAGGCGGAAAATAATCTGCATAATGAAATTTTAGAAAGGCTCGTGATAATCACGGGCCTTTTTTTTTGTTTAGCTTTTTTAAGCAAATAGCTAAACAATTCTACGTAATCTGCATTCTTAAATTATTCTTACATTACAGAAAAGAACGGATTGAAGAAGATAGTAGTGATAGGTGCGGGTTTTTCAAGTATTGCTTCGGCAACCTTGCTTGCTGAGAAAGGGCATGATGTCACCATACTTGAGAAAAACGAAGGGCCGGGTGGAAGAGCTCGCCAGTTTAAGGCAGAAGGGTTTACCTTCGATATGGGTCCCAGCTGGTATTGGATGCCGGATATATTTGAGAATTACTTCGAGCGTTTCGGAAAGAAAGTGGCTGACTACTACGACTTAGTCAGGCTCGATCCATCATACAGAGTATACAATGGCCAGGATGATTCCTTAGATATTCCTGCCACCCGCGAGGAACTTTACGCACTATTCGATAAAGAGGAACCAGGTAGTAGCAAGCACCTTAAGAAGTTTTTAGCTGACGCCAAATATAAGTATGAAGTAGGCATTAATGAGTTCGTCTGGAAACCAGGCATGTCATTAAAAGAATTCATGGACGTTCGTGTATTTAAAAGCTTTTTTAAGTTAAAAATGTTCTCCTCTATATCTACTGAAATCCGGCGGTTATTTAAATCTCCTAAGCTCATTAAGCTGCTAGAGTTTCCTGTACTTTTTTTGGGGGCAACCCCACAGAAGACCCCAGCTCTATATAGTCTTATGAACTATGCAGATCTAGAACTAGGAACATGGTATCCGATGGGAGGCATGCACAAGATCATAGAAGGCATGGTTGATCTTGCGCAAGAGAAAGGAGTAAAATTTAAGTACAACGAAGCTGTTACCCGTATTAATTACACGAGTGATACAGTGACTAATGTAATTACAGATATAAATACTTACTTCGTAGATTATGTAATCTCTGGTGCTGACTACGAACACACAGAACAGAAACTTATCCCTAAAGAAAAGCGGATATACGATAAAGCATACTGGGATAGTAGAAACATGGCACCCTCTTCGTTACTCTTCTATATAGGGTTGAATAAAAAGTTAGAAGGCATCAAGCATCACACTTTATTCTTCGATAAAAATTTCGAGCAACATGCACAGGAGATATACACAGATCCACAATGGCCTTCTGATCCTCTGTTTTATGTATGTGCCCCTTCTGTAACCGATTCCAGTGTTGCTCCAGAAGGTTGCGAAAACCTATTCGTACTTATTCCACTTGCTCCCGATCTAGAAGATTCAGAAGAAAAAAGAGCACTGTATTTCGATAAAGTTATGGAAAGGTATGAGAGACTTATAGGTACTGAAGTAAGGAAACACATTATATATAGGAGGGATTTCGGTGTAGATAATTTTAAAGAAGACTACAATGCTTTTAAGGGAAATGCGTATGGCCTTGCTAATACGTTAAAACAAACTGCAATTTTAAAACCTAAGATTAATCACTCAATATTAAAAAATCTCTATTTTACTGGTCAATTGACAACTCCGGGTCCTGGTGTTCCACCTTCACTTATATCTGGACAGATGGTAGCACAAGAAATAATCAATAAATTAATTTAAAGTATGGATGCTTTATACAATGAAGTCTGTCAGAAATCTAGTCGTCTTATAACACATAAGTACAGTACTTCTTTTTCTATGGGCATCAAGGTTTTTCAGAAAAAGTACAGAGCACCTATATATAATATCTATGGCTTTGTCAGATTCGCAGACGAAATTGTAGATACCTTTCACAATGCAGACAAGAGAAAATTACTTCAAGAGTTTAGGGAAGATACCCATAAGGCCATCCGAGAAGGTATATCATTAAATCCCGTATTACAGTCTTTTCAGATAACGGTCAATCATTATAACATAGAAGCTCCCTTGATAGATGCTTTCCTAGATAGTATGGAAATGGACTTAGATAAAACCATCTATTGTGAGGAGACATATAAAAAATACATCTATGGTTCTGCGGAAGTTGTAGGTCTTATGTGCCTCAGGGTATTCTGTCCCGACGCACAAGAATATGAAAGACTGAAACCGACTGCATGTTCTCTAGGTTCTGCATTTCAGAAAATCAATTTTTTGAGAGACATAAAAAGTGATTACGATGAAAGAGGCCGGGTTTATTTTCCAGACGTTGATTTCTTAGAATTCAATAAAGAGCAGAAAAAAACCATTGAAACAGATATTAAAGCCGACTTCGACCATGCCTACGAAGGCATAGTGCAACTGCCTAAAGGTGTCAGGCTCGGAGTCTATCTAGCCTATGTATACTATCTATCCTTGTTTAATAAAATAAAAAACACACCTGCTTCTAAGATTGCTCAGGCTAGGGTAAGAATTAATAATAGAAAGAAATTTTACTTACTTACCACTTCAGCTCTACGAAATAGCTTAAACATGCTATAATTCCATATAATAATTCGTGTATCCTGTCTTATACGAACAGTGGCAAAATTATCTTCTGAATTACATCAAAAATTTTTACTTTTTTTTTTGAAATATGCTTGTAGATATAAAATACAATCCTATCTTTGCAGTCCCTTTGTAAGCAAGGGGTGCGAAATGAAAAAAAGTTCATTGACAGGATAGAGAAATTTGGTAAGAACGAATGCGAATAAACACGCAGCAAAAGAATGAGTTATTTTTTAGGAAGAACACTAAATAGACATCAATATCTTTGATTGACTTCGGTTGATTAAAGTGATAAAGATAAGACTATGGAGAGTTTGATCCTGGCTCAGGATGAACGCTAGCGGGAGGCTTAATA